>NZ_JBFBHW010000046.1:0-71198 GCF_040685395.1 Kitasatospora sp. NPDC088779
AGGGGGGACCCTGTGGGAGAGTAGGACGCCGCCGAACAATCATTCACAGAGAACCCCCATCCGGGAAACCGGATGGGGGTTCTCTGCATTTCCGGTGACGTATCGTCGGGGCATGGACGATCAGACAGCGGTCATTGCGAACAGTGTGCTCCGCCCCGAGCAGCGCGACGGCGCCCTGCGCGTTCTGGCGGACGCCCAGGCGGTGGACGGCCGGGCTGCCGTGTCCGAGCAGGGCCGGCTTCGGCTGCGTTCCTCGGACACTCCGCGCCCCGGCGTGAGCCACTTCATCGAGAGCGAGCACGGCGCCGCCGTCGGTTACGGACAGCTCGAAGTCCCGGAGGGCCCCGGGGCCAACCCCGCCGCCGAGCTGGTGGTCGACCCGGCCGCCCGCGGCCGCGGCCTGGCCCGGCCGCTGGTGGACGCGGTGCTGGCACAGGCCCACCGGGCCGGCCGTGACGCGGTGGACTTCTGGGTGCACGGTGGTCACCCGGCGGCCCGGCACCTGGCCGGCCGGTACGGGGCCGAGCTGGTGCGCGAGCTGCGGCAGATGCGCCGCAGCGGGCCGCAGACCGAGGCCGTCGCCATCCCCGAGGGCGTCGAGCTCCGGACCTTCCGCCCCGGCGAGGACGACGCCGAGTGGCTGCGGTTGAACGCGCTGGCCTTCGCCCACCACCCGGAGCAGGGCTCCTGGACGGAGCGGGACCTGGCCGAGCGGCTGGCCGAGCCCTGGTTCGATCCGGCCGGCTTCTTCCTCGCCACCCGGGGCGGCAAGGTGGTCGGCTTCCACTGGACCAAGGTGCACCCGGCCACCGCCACCGAGCCTGCGCTCGGCGAGGTCTACGTGGTCGGGGTGGACCCGGCGGAGCAGGGCAGCGGTCTCGGCCGTGCCCTGACCGCTGCCGGTCTGCGTCACCTGACCGGTTCGGACGCCGGCGAGCGCGGACTGGAGACGGTCCTGCTCTACGTCGACGCCGACAATCCGGCCGCGGTGCGGGTATATGAACGACTGGGGTTCACCATCCACGAGGTGGACCTCATGTACCGCGTCCAGTACCGCGAGGACCAGGCGGCCTAGGACCCGGACAGGACCTACGGGACCGGGCAGGACCTAGCGGCTCCGGGCGGTCCGGGGCAAGGGGCCGGACGTCACCGGCCCTTGCCCCGACCGACTCAGCTTTCCTCCTGGCCATGCGGTGTTTACCGTGGATTCAATTGCTGCCGCGAAGATCACAGGATGAAGTCCGTAGTGTCTCGCTCGTGCAGAGTCGACCGCCACGCGCCGGCCGGCCCTGTACGGACCGCGCCCGGCGGGTGGGCGTTGGCCCTGGGCGAGGACGACGGCCCGCAGAGCCATTCGCGTCCGGACGACGTCCTGCTGCTGGAGGAGCTGGAGCCCATGAGCATCCCCCGCCCCGTCTCTGCCTCGCTGTCCCCGCCGGCCAGGATGTCCGGTGCGCTGGGGATACCGCCCGAGCTGCCGGCCGAGGACGAGCAGGAGTTCGACGCACTGCCGCAGGGCCGCTTCCTGGACCGCGAGCGCAGTTGGCTCGCGTTCAACGAGCGCGTCCTGGAGCTGGCCGAGGATCCTGGGATCCCGCTGCTGGAGCGGGCCAAGTTCCTCGCCATCTTCGCGAGCAACCTGGACGAGTTCTTCATGGTCAGGGTGGCCGGGCTGAAGCGCCGGATCGCGACGGGCGTCGCCCAGCGCAGCGCGTCCGGCCTCCAGCCGCGCGAGGTGCTGGACCTGATCTGGACCCGCTCGCGCGAGCTGATGGCGCGGCACGCCGCCGCCTTCCAGCAGGAGGTGCTGCCGGACCTCGCCACCGAGGGCATCGAGGTGGTCCGCTGGCCGGAGCTGGCCGAGAAGGAGCAGGCCCGGCTGCACACCCTGTTCCGGCAGAAGATCTTCCCGGTCCTCACCCCGCTGGCGGTCGACCCGGCGCACCCCTTCCCGTACATATCGGGGCTCTCGCTCAACCTGGCCGTGGTGGTGCGCAATCCGGTCTCGGGGCACAAGCACTTCGCCCGGGTGAAGGTGCCGCAGTCGCTGGCCCGCTTCCTGGAGGCCTCGCCGCAGCGTTACGTCCCGCTGGAGGACGTGATGGGCGCGCACCTGGAGGAGCTGTTCCCGGGCATGGAGGTGCTCGCGCACCACGCCTTCCGGGTGACCCGCAACGAGGACCTGGAGGTGGAGGAGGACGACACCGAGAACATCCTCAAGGCCCTGGAGAAGGAGCTGATGCGGCGGCGCTTCGGCCCGCCGGTGCGGCTGGAGGTCGAGGAGTCGATCGACCCCTACATCCTGGACCTGCTGGTGCGGGAGCTGAACATCACCGAGGCGGAGGTCTTCCCGCTGCCCGGTCCGCTCGACCTGACCGGTCTGTTCGGGATCGCCGAACTGGACCGCCCGGAGCTGAAGTACCCGAAGTTCGTGGCGGGCACCGCCCGCGGGCTGACGGACGTCGAGTCGGCGTCCCAACCGGACATCTTCGCCGCGATGCGCGAGCGGGACGTCCTGCTGCACCACCCGTACGACAGCTTCTCCACCTCGGTGCAGGCCTTCCTGGAGCAGGCCGCCGCCGACCCGGACGTCCTGGCGATCAAGCAGACGCTGTACCGCACCTCCGGCGACTCGCCGATCGTGGACGCGCTGATAGACGCGGCGGAGTCGGGCAAGCAGGTGCTGGTCCTGGTCGAGATCAAGGCGCGCTTCGACGAGCAGGCCAACATCAAGTGGGCCCGCAAGCTGGAGGAGGCCGGCTGCCACGTCGTCTACGGCCTGGTCGGGCTGAAGACGCACTGCAAGCTGTCGCTGGTGGTCCGGCAGGAGGGTGACACCCTGCGCCGCTACTCGCACGTCGGCACCGGCAACTACCACCCGAAGACCGCCCGGCTGTACGAGGACCTGGGGCTGCTGACCTCGGACCCGCAGGTCGGCGCCGACCTCTCGGACCTCTTCAACCGGCTGTCCGGCTACTCGCGCCGGGAGTCCTACCGCCGCCTGCTGACCGCCCCGCGCGGCCTGCGCGACGGGCTGGTCTCCCGGATCCACAACGAGATCGCCCACCACCGGGCCGGCCGGCCGGCGTACGTGAAGATCAAGGTCAACTCGATCGTCGACGAGGCCGTGATCGACGCGCTGTACCGGGCCTCGCAGGCCGGCGTGCCGGTCGACGTCTGGGTACGCGGGATCTGCGCGATCCGGCCGGGCGTGCCGGGGCTGAGCGAGAACGTCCGGGTCCGCAGCATCCTGGGCCGCTTCCTGGAGCACTCCCGGGTCTTCGTGTTCGGCAACAACGGCGATCCGGAGGTCTGGATCGGCAGCGCCGACATGATGCACCGCAACCTGGACCGCCGGATCGAGGCACTGATGCGGATCACCGACCCGGCCCACCGGGCCGAGCTGTCCGGCCTGATCGACCTCGGGATGTCGGACGAGACCGAGTCCTGGCACCTGGGGCAGGACGGCGCGTGGACCCGCCACTCGCAGGACGCCGAGAGCCGGCCGCTGCGGCACGTCCAGGATCTGCTGATCGACTCGCGCCTGCGCCGCCGGGCCGCCGCCTCGCGCTGACGCGACCACTGATGCGAGCCGCTGGAACCGCAGGGGACCGGTTCCGGCGGTCGGCCACCAGCCCCGGGGGGACGAACCCGGGGGAACGGGGATCTACCACGCCATGACCGATGCGCCGATGACGGCCCAGGCGGCCGCCACCACGACCGCCGGGGACATCCTCTCCAGCCACCTCACCGCCCAGGCCGGCGCGTTCCTGCGTGCCCTGCCGCTGACGGTGGGCGAGGTCGGCGCCAGACCGGGGACGGCCGCGGTCGTCCCGGCGGCCGGCACCGCCGACCTGCTGCGGGCGGTCCGGCGGATCGGCGGGCTGCTGCACACCTTCGGCTCCGTCTTCGAGCAGGCCTGGGCCCAGGAATCGCGCACCGAGCTGCGCTGGCTGCTCAACCTGCTGGCGCTGGAGCCCGGTTACGTCCGCCGCTCGGCCCGGCTGCTGGGCGCGCTGGACTCGCTGAGCGGCAGCGATCCGGACGGGACGGGCATGCTGGCCGGGCACGTCGGGGCGCCCAAGGCGCGGGCGCTGCTGGACCGGCAGCTGACCCTGGCCCGGACCAGGGCGCACTCCTCGGTGCTCCAGGAGCTCCGGTCGGCCCGGCTGCACGCGCTGGCGGACCGGATGACGCTGCTGGTCGGCGACGCCCCGCTGCTGGAGTCGGCGGGCGGCCGGGCGCCCGCGGTGCTGCTGCCGCAGGCGGCCGCCGCGTTCACGGCGCTGTCGGCGAGCGCCCAGCAGCTGCCGCTGCACCGGGCGGCCACGCCGTACGGAGGTGACGGGCTGCGCCGGCTGGGCGCCGTCCCGGCGGCGCGCGGCGCGGTGGACGCGGACACGGCGCTGGCGGCCGACGACGCGCCGTGGGCACGGACGCGCATCCTGGTGAAGCGGGCCCGGTACGCGCTGGAGGTGTGCGGTCGCGGGTCCGCCGAACTGGACGAGTTGGACGGGGTGTTGGGCCGGCACCAGGAGGCGGCGGACGCCGCGGTCACCGCGGCCACCGCCGCGCGGACCCCGCGGATCACCCCGGCGACCGCCTACGTGCTGGGCGTGGTGCATGCTGATCAGCGACTGGAGGTGGAGGCGGCGCGGTACGCCTTCGGCCGCCGGTGGTCCGACCTCCCGCCCGGCCTGGACGGCTGGCCGGACCTCCCCCCTGCCGAGGGCTGGGGGCATTCCCCCGCACCACGGACGGCCTGAATTGCGCGATCGCCTGAGCACCGGGCCGGCAGCGGACGCACCCGCGACCGGGGTGGGGCATGCCCGGGTGATCCTGGCGGCGGGTGCGGTGCTGTGGCTGCCGGGACGGCCGAAGAAGAGCGGCCGGCTGGGGCGGCCGCGGATCGCGGTGATCCACCGGCCCAAGTACGACGACTGGAGCCTGCCGAAGGGCAAGCTCGACCCGGGGGAGGGAGTGGTCGCGGCGGCGCTGCGCGAGGTGCGCGAGGAGACCGGGTTCGCCTGCCTGCTCGGTCCGGAGCTGCCGGCCCAGCACTACCTGGCGCAGGGCCGGCCGAAGGAGGTGCGCTACTGGGCGGCGGTGCCGTCGAGCGGGGCGTTCCGGCCGAACCGCGAGGTGGACCGGCTGGAGTGGCTGCCCGCCGGGAAGGCCCGCGCCCGGTTGACGCACGACCGCGACCGGTTGCTGGTCGACGCCCTGCTGGCGATCCTGGGTGCGAAGCCCGTACGGGCGAGTGATCACCCTCGGTGACGGGACGGTGGAAGTGATCTCGTCGCGCCCTCGCCGTGACGCAACCGTGACTACCTGGCGTAGTTTCCTGTCATCCTTTCGAGGTTCACTCTCCGTTCACTTGTGACCGGCTGTCGTGTCACCTACCCGGCCTAACTTCGGGTTTACCGGAGGGCCGAACGGGCCCCGGACCACAGCAGAACCCGCGCCCGCCGTCCTCGCACGGCCCGCGCGACGGGCAATGCCACAGAAAGGGACACCCCTGTGAAGCTCCAGCGGAACGGCCGCTCCAAGGCCCTCGCCATCGGTGCCATGGCGCTCGTCAGCTCGCTGTCGCTCGCTGCCTGCGGCTCGGACGACAACGGCGCCAAGGCCGCCGGTGGCTCCAGCGGCTCCGCTTCGGCCGCCGCGGTCAACTGTGGCAAGGGCGGGACGCTGCTCGCTGCGGGCTCGACGGCTCAGGCCAACGCGATCGACGTGTGGAAGACCACCTACGGCGCGTCCTGCTCCGGCACCACCGTCAACTACAGCGGTGGCGGTTCCGGCGCCGGTGTGCAGCAGTTCAACCAGGGCAAGGTCGCCTTCGCCGGCACCGACTTCGCGCTCAAGCCCGCCGACGTCGACACCTCCAAGACGGTCTGCACCGGCGGCAAGGCGATCGACCTGCCGCTGGTCGCGGGTCTCGTCTCGCTGGTCTACAACGTCGACAACGTCGACAACCTGGTCCTGGACGGCCCGACCTCCGCCAAGATCTTCGACTCGCAGATCACCAAGTGGAACGACCCCGCGATCGCCGCCCTGAACCCGGGCGTGCAGCTGCCGGACGCCGAGATCCAGACCGTCCACCGCTCGGACGACTCCGGGACCTCGTACAACCTCACCTCCTACTTCGCCAAGACCTCCGGTGGCGCCTGGAGCGCCGCGCCGGACAAGGCGTGGAAGGGCAAGGGCGGCCAGTCCGCCCAGGGCAGCGCCGGCGTCTCCGCGCAGATCAAGCAGGTCAAGAACTCCATCGGCTACGCCGAGCTGTCCTACGCGCAGAGCAACAACCTCAAGAGCGCCAAGATCGCCACCGGTGCGGCCAAGCCCGTCGAGGCGACCGCGGCCAACGCCGCCCTCACCTTCGCCTCCTCCACCGTCGTGGGCACCGACGGCGACCTCGCCCTCTCCCTGGACTACGGGACCAAGGCCGACAACGCCTACCCGATCATCCTGGTGACCTACGAGATCGCCTGCGACAAGGGCAACAAGCCGGAGAACCTCGAGAACCTGAAGTCCTTCCTGACCTACGCCATCAGCGACGCCGCGCAGAAGGCGATCGGCGACAAGGGCTACGTCCCGCTCCCCGCCGCCATCAGCGACAAGGTCAAGGCCGCCGTCTCCTCCCTGGCCTGACCCGACAGGAGCACCGGTGGGACGGCCCCGTGAGCGAGGGGGGCCGGGGTCGTCCCACCGGAACGCACCGACCCAGCACCAACGTCCGGGGCACCGCCGCCATGGTGCCGTCCCCCTTCCGGGGCGGCACCACCAGACCGGAGTAGACAATGACTTCATCCTCCCCTGCCGCCCCGCGAGGCAGGGAACGCCGACCGCGCGACAGCCGCTTCGGCGACAAGATCTTCATGAACCTCGCCCGCGGTTCGGGCATCCTGCTGCTGGTCATCATGGCCGCGATCGCCGGCTTCCTGGCCTGGCGCGCGGGCCTGGCCCTCAGCACCAACGAGGGCAACTTCCTCACCACCTTCGAGTGGACGCCGGACGCCACGAAGCCGGTCTTCGGCATCGCCGTCCTGGCCTTCGGCACCCTCGTCAGCGCCGTCATCGCGATGACGATCGCCGTCCCGGTGGCCATCGGGATCGCGCTGTTCATCTCGCACTACGCGCCGCGGAAGATCGCCCAGCCGTTCGCCTACCTGGTCGACCTGCTCGCCGCCGTCCCCAGCATCGTCTACGGCCTGTGGGGCGCGCTCTTCCTGGTCCCGCACATGGACGGCCTGACCAGCTGGCTCAACCAGTACCTCGGCTGGACGTACCTCTTCGACCAGACCAAGACCGGCACCCCGCGCAACCTGTTCACCGTCGGCATCCTGCTGGCGATCATGGTCCTGCCGATCATCACGGCGGTCTCCCGCGAGGTGTTCCGCCAGGTGCCGCGGATGCAGGAGGAGGCGGCGCTCGCGCTCGGCGCGACCCGCTGGGAGATGATCCGCACCGCGGTGCTGCCGTTCGGCCGCCCCGGCATCATCTCGGCCTCGATGCTCGGCCTCGGGCGCGCGCTCGGCGAGACCATCGCCGTCGCTGTGGTGCTGTCCGCGAGCAACGTGCTCTCGCTGCACATCCTCGACGCGGGCGGCGGCACCTTCGCGCAGAACATCGCGCTGAAGTTCGCCGAGGCCGGCAACAACGGGCGCGACGCCCTGATGGCCTCCGGCCTCGTCCTGTTCGTCATCACCCTGCTGGTGAACGGTGCCGCGCGACTGATCATCGCCCGCCGCAAGGAGTACTCGGGGGCCAACGCATGACCGCGGCAACGACTTCCGTCACGGCCGACGCCCGGCCGCTCAGCCGGTCCCTGACCGCCAACCGGCTGCCCAAGTGGGCCCCGGCCGCCGTCGCGGTCGGCTCGATCGCGGTCGGCTGCGGGATCGGCGCCGCCGCGGGGCTGGAGAGCCACCTGCAGTGGGGCCTGATCTCGGCCCTGCTGTTCCTGCTGGTCAGCTACGGCGTCTCGGCCCAGGTCGAGGGCCGCCGCCAGGCCAAGGACCGGTTCGCCACCTCGGTGGTCTGGGTCGCCTTCATCCTGGCCGTCGTCCCGCTGATCTCCCTGACGGTCTACACGGTCCAGCAGGGCATCGGCGTGGTGAACGGGAACTTCCTGAGCCACTCGATGAAGGGCGTGATCGCCTCCGGCCCCGGCGGCGGCATCTACCACGCGCTGCTCGGCACCATGCAGCAGGTCGCCCTGGCCACCGCAATGGCCGCCCCGGTGGGTCTGCTGACCGCCGTCTACCTGGTCGAGTACGGCCGCGGCACGCTCGCCAAGACCGTCACCTTCTTCGTCGACGTCATGACGGGCATCCCGTCGATCGTCGCCGGTCTGTTCGTCCTCTCGCTCTGGAACATCGCCCTGGGCTTCAGCTACTCGGGCTTCTCGGGCAGCCTCGCACTGGCGATCCTGATGATGCCGGTCGTGGTCCGGTCCACCGAGGAGATGCTCAAGCTCGTCCCGAACGAGCTGCGCGAGGCCTCGTACGCGCTCGGCGTGCCGAAGTGGAAGACCATCCTGCGGATCGTCCTCCCCACCGCGATCGGCGGCATCACCACCGGCGTGATGCTGGCGGTCGCCCGCATCACGGGCGAGACCGCCCCGGTGCTGATGCTGGTCTTCGGCGCCGACGCCATCAACAGCAACCCGTTCGACGGACCGCAGCAGTCCCTGCCGATGTACATCTGGCAGCAGTACTCGGTGGTCAACAACGACTTCGGCTACGCCCGCGCCTGGGGCGCCGCGCTGGTGCTGATCGCCTTTGTGATGGGGCTCAACCTCATCGCCCGGGGCATCGCACGCTGGCGCTCGCCCAAGGGCGGACACTGAGCGACCGACTGACGTACGAAGACAGACGAGAGAAGCAACGATCATGGCCAAGCGCATCGACGTCAGCGGACTGTCCGCCTACTACGGCACCACCAAGGCCATCGAGGACATCTCGATGAGCATCGAACCCCGCTCGGTGACCGCCTTCATCGGCCCCTCCGGCTGCGGCAAGTCCACCTTCCTGCGCACCCTCAACCGGATGCACGAGGTGATCCCCGGCGCCCGGGTCGAGGGCAAGGTCCTCCTGGACGACGAGAACCTCTACGCCTCGAACGTCGACCCGGTCGCCGTCCGCCGTTCGGTCGGGATGGTCTTCCAGCGCCCGAACCCGTTCCCGACCATGTCGATCTACGACAACGTGATCGCCGGGCTCAAGCTCGCGGGCGTGCGCAAGAAGTCCGTCCTGGACGAGGTGGTCGAGCGCTCGCTGAAGGGCGCCAACCTCTGGAACGAGGTTCACACCCGGCTGAACAAGCCGGGGGCCGGCCTCTCCGGCGGCCAGCAGCAGCGGCTGTGCATCGCCCGCGCCATCGCGGTCGAGCCGCAGGTCCTGCTGATGGACGAGCCCTGCTCCGCGCTCGACCCGATCTCCACCCTCGCGATCGAGGACCTGATCGGTGAGCTGAAGTCGCAGTTCACCATCGTCATCGTGACCCACAACATGCAGCAGGCGGCCCGCGTCAGCGACCGCACCGCCTTCTTCAACCTGGCCGGCGTCGGCCAGCCGGGCAAGCTGGTCGAGCTGGACGACACCCAGCGGATCTTCTCCAACCCGTCGGTCCAGGCGACCGAGGACTACATCTCCGGCCGCTTCGGCTAGGCCGTACCCCCGCCACGAGCCGACGGACCGCGGTGTCCGGAGGCGAACGGCGAGCACACAGGCTGCTCCGCGGTGCTGCATGGCGGTGCCGCCGTGGAGCATGAAGAAGGGCCCGCCCCCGAGATGTGGGGGCGGGCCCTGTCACGTGCGGGGCCGGTCAGCCCCAGAACAGGTGGGCGAACCAGTACACCAGCGCTGCGACGATGGCGGCCGCCGGCATCGTGATGAACCAGCCGAGCACGATGTTCTTGGCGACGCCCCAGCGCACCGCGCGGATCCGCTTGGTGGCTCCCGCGCCCATGATCGCCGCGGTGATCACGTGGGTGGTGGAGATCGGAGCCTTGAAGACGAACGAGGTGACGTACATGACCGTCGCGGCGGTGGCCTCGGCGGCGAAGCCCTGCGGCGGATCCAGCTCGATGATCTTGCGGCCGAGCGTCCGCATGATCCGCCAGCCGCCCGCGTAGGTGCCCAGCGAGAGCATCGTGGCGCAGGAGATCTTCACCCACACCGGGATGCCCTCGCCGGAGTGGTGGCCGGAGATGGTGAGCGCCATCACCACGATGCCCATGGTCTTCTGCGCGTCCTGCAGACCGTGCGCCAGCGCCATCGCGGCGGCCGAGGCGGTCTGGGCGACCCGGAAGTTGCGCTTGGCCTTGTGCGGGTTGGCCCGGCGGAAGATCCACAGGATCGCCAGCATCACCAGGAAGCCGCCGACCAGGCCGACCACCGGCGAGACGATCATCGGGATGACGATCTTGTCGAGGACGCCGCCCCAGATCACGTCGATGCCGCCGGCCATGGCCGCGCCCACCATGCCGCCGAACAGCGCGTGCGAGGAGGAGGACGGCAGGCCGAAGTACCAGGTGACCAGGTTCCAGGCGATCGCCCCGACCAGTGCGGCGAACAGGATCACCATGCCCCGGTCGCCGGTGGGGGTCTCGATGATCCCCTGGGAGACGGTGTGCGCCACGCCGCTGCCGAGGAAGGCGCCGGCCAGGTTCATCACCGCGGCCATCGCCAGCGCGGCCCTGGGGGTCAGCGCCCGGGTGGAGACCGAGGTGGCGATCGCGTTCGCGGAGTCGTGGAAGCCGTTGGTGTAGGTGAAGAAGAACGCAACGCCGACGACGGCGATGAGTGCTGCCATGTCCACGAGGGTCAGGACTCCTTGACGGCGATGGTCTCCACCGTGTTGGCGACGTGCTCGAACGCGTCCGCCGCCTCCTCAAGAACGTCCACGACCTGCTTGAGCTTGAGCACCTCGATGGCGTCGTACTGGCCGGAGAACAGGTGGGCGAGCAGCTTGCGGTGGATCTGGTCGGCCTGGTTCTCCAGCCGGTTGACCTCGATCCAGTACTCGGTGAGGTTCGACATGCTGCGCAGGTTCGGCATCGCCTCGGCGGTGAGCTCGGCGGCCCGGGCCAGCACCTCGATCTGCTGCTCGATCCCCTTCGGCAGCGTCTGGATGTCGTAGAGGACGACCAGGTCGACGGCCTCCTCCATGAAGTCCATGATGTCGTCCAGCGACGAGGCGAGGTTGTAGATGTCCTCGCGGTCGAAGGGCGTGATGAAGGACGAGTTCAGCTGGTGGAACACGGCATGGGTGGTGTCGTCCCCGGCGTGCTCGGCGGCGCGCATGCGCTCGACGATCTCCGCGCGGGCCGACACGTCTGATCCCAGCAGTTCCAGCAGGAGCTTCGAACCGACGACGAGGTTCTCCGCGGCGGCAGAGAACATGTCGTAGAAGCTCGTCTCCTTCGGGGTCAGGCTAAAACGCACGGAAATCTCCGATGTGCGGGGTAGGGACTGAACGATGCTAGGTGCAACCAAGCGCAATCGCGCAAACGGGGTGGTGATGGTGGAGGCGGAACCTCCTCTTCCGTTCGGCTGCCGCACCAGCTGACCCGGACCGCACACCCAGGTGCGGACGTGAGCCCCCAGTCTGACGGAACCTCGCCCGGATTGTCCCCGTGGTACGTACGGAAGACGGGGGCGCCGCTCAGACGGGTGAACCGCGCGGCGGCCCGCCCGCAGCCCGTTCGCAGACCATCCGGAACCCGTTCGCAGACCATCCGGAACCCGTTCGCAAACCGTCCGGAACCCGTCCGGAACCCTTCGGCACATGCCGCGTCGGCCGTCGGAACACCACGGACGGCCCCGGTGTTGGACACTGGTGGCCGACGCAGCCACCAGGCATCCAGACGAAGGCGGGCCGATGACCACGACGCAAGCGCGCACCGAGCCGGACCACGGGCACGGCACCGACGCGCAGGCCGACGCACCCGCCGCCCCCGCGGCCGCCGCAGGACATCAGGGCGGGCACGGTCCGCACGGCTACAGCGCGCAGAAGGACGCCCACCTCAAGCGGCTGCGCCGGATCGAGGGCCAGATCCGGGGCCTCCAGCGCATGGTCGACGAGGACGTCTACTGCATCGACGTGCTCACCCAGGTCTCGGCCGGCACCAAAGCGCTGCAGTCCTTCGCGCTGTCCCTGCTGGAGGAGCACCTGCGGCACTGCGTCGCGGCCGCCGCCGAGGAGGGCGGTGCCGAACTCGACGCCAAGGTCGCGGAGGCCACGGCCGCGATCGGCCGGCTGCTGCGCAGCTGAGGCCGGGCCGGGCGAGCGGGTCCGGGCCGCGCACGCCCCCGGTCGCCGACACCCCCGAGCCGCGAACGCCCTACCCGTCGGCCTGCCGCCAGGCCTCGCCGTCGGTCCGCCCCGGCTCGGTCCGGTCGAGCAGCACCTCGTCGATCCGCTCGGTCGGCAGCCGGTCGCCGGTGCTGGCCGTCGCGGCGATCATCAGCTCGCCGGCCAGATCGATCTCGTCGAGGGCCGCGTCGTCGTGGCCGCCGCTGCGGCCGCCCGTGGACGACACCACCTGCACCACCCCTTCAGTGCCTCGCCAGCCCGGGCGGCAGCCACCCGACGTCCAGCCTAGGCACTTCGGAGCCCGTCCACATGGCACGGACGGGCCATCTCGACGCCGCCGAAACGGGTGACCGCCGCTCCCCGGGCGGCCACCCGCTCCGGCGGCGCCCCGGTTCGCCCCGGCGCCGGAGCCCTGCCCCGGCGGCCTACTTCGGACTTTCCGAGGGCTTCATCGCGTAGATGTCCGAGGCCGGCGGCTCGGCCGCCTCCACCGGCTTGCCGAAGTCCGTCACCGAGGTGGTCGACGTCACCTTCACCTGGTCCTTGGCCTCCTTCGAACCGGCCACCCCGGCGAAGGTGAACACCTCGACCACCTTGTGCAGCCGGCCCTGGTCGTCCAGCCAGGCGTCGTACGGGACCTCCTTCACGGTGAAGGTCTGGGCCCCCATCCGCAGGCCGTCCCCGCCGCGGCCGCCGGTCGCGTCGGCCGCCTTGGCCAGGTCCAGGGTGCCGCGGTAGTGGTGCAGCGCCACCCCGTCGACGGTCTCGGTGCCGACCGCGTCCGCCTTCTGCGCCCCGCGCAGGGCGCCCGCCGCCGAGGCCGGGTCGGTGGCGCCGCTGCTGACCAGGTTGCCGTCCGGCAGCTGGCGCACGTCCAGCTTGACCCACTTGCCCTCGGGCACCTTGGCGCCGCTGTTCTGCAGGTAGACGGTGCCCGGCAGGACCACCTCGACGATCTTCCCGGTGGTCGCCGCGCCCGGCGGCACCTGGACCTCCAGTCGGCCGATCCGCTTCACGTAGTCGTAGCCGCCCGTCCCGGTGAAGACGGCCTTCTTCTCGGACGACTCGGTGACCAACTCGGTGGCGGTGTGCGCGGAGCCGGTGCGGCCGGTGATGTCGGCGGTGTTGCGCACCGCCGTCAGCGGGTCCGCGGCGAGCTGGTCGGGGGCACCCGACTGCTGGTCGGAGGAGCCGCCACCGGAGCCGGCCGCGCAGCCGGCGGACAGGCCGGCCAGGGCGGCGGCGAGCAGGGCGGCCCCGGCCGCCGAACGCAGATGCGGCCGCGGACGGCGCCCCGGCCGTCCGCCACGTTGCTGGTCGGTCATCTTCATCCTCGCGACAACCCCCTCGGGCCCGACTGCCCTGCCGACACCACCAGGTGAACAGAGCTCTTTCCGGGCAAACGAGTTGAGCCGCGAAGGGTTACGCGGAAGAGGTCTTGTGGACGGCATCGCGCGCCCGGCGCCCGGCGCGTTACGGTGAACCACGTGCACAGTGAGCTGCCGGCCTCCCCCGGCACCGCCCGGATGCCCGAACACCGCGTCGCGGTCAGCGAGCGCGGTTCCTTCGCCTTCGCGACCTGCAGCTGCGGCTGGTTCTCACCGGCCCGCCGCTCGCGCGACCTGGTCCGGCGCGAGGGGGACGACCACCTCGCGCTCGCGGAGAGCGGCGGCGGACCGGGGTAGCCGGGCCGGGCGGCTCACGCCGCCAGATCGGACTCCGGCGGCTGCTCCTCGGAGCGCACCGCCCCGCGCTCGCGCCCGCGCCGCCGGCCGCGCGGGCCGCCGCCGGCGCGCTCCGGCGCCCGGATCAGCGGGGCGAGGGCGGTCCGGCCCAGCGCGTGGCAGAGCGGGACGAGCACCGCCATCGCGATCGGCGCCAGCAGCAGCACCACCGCGGCGGCGAGCGCGAAGCCGCCGATCACGTCGGTCGGGTAGTGCACGCCCATGAACATCCGGCAGAAGCCCTGCAACAGGGCCAGGCCCCCGGCGATCCAGCCGAGCCGCCGGTTCACCAGGAACAGCGCCACCGCCACGCCCATCGTCATGGTCGAGTGGTCGCTGACGAAGGAGTGGGTGCCGGCCTTGCCGTCCACCAGCACCAGCAGCCCGCTGTGGTCGACGAACGGGCGCGGACGGTTCACGATCGCGGCGATCGGCAGGTTGGCCAGCTCGGCGATGGCGACGGAGAGCGGCACCCAGAGCAGCCCGGCGACGGCCACCGGCGCGTCCGGGCGGCGTCTCGCCTGCAGCCAGGCCACCAGGCCCAGCATCGCCAGGCCGATCAGGATGCCGTACTCACCGATCCACGAGACCAGGTGGTCCAGCCACTGCGGGGAGCGCTTGGCCAGTCCGTTGACGGCGTAGAGCAGGCCGAGGTCGGGGTTGGTCGTGTCGGCAAGCGGCGTCGACACGCCGCACCTCCTTCTGGTCCGCTGCAGCTGTTCGATCCGGTCGGGGCCCTTCCCGGCGCGGGAAGCTGACGGTGGGCCATCGGGACCAACGTCATCGCCGGGGCACAGCGTTCCACGGAAACGCGCGGTTATGGAAACTTGACTCAGCGTCCACAGGGCACTCACACCTCGGGGCCACGGGCGGCTCAGTTCTTCGCCGCCGGCCGCCCCGCCCCGGCGGGGTCCGGGCCGGTCGGGGCGGGCGGCGCGGCGGCCACGGGCGGTCCTGCGGCGGGCCGGGTGGCGGCGCTGCTGGGGCTCACCAGGGCTGCCGGGGCCACCGGGGCCGAAGGGGCGGTCGCCGCGGTCGGGCCGGTCGGCGTCGTCGAGCCCGGGCGGCTCGGGGCGCTCACGGAGCCGTCCGCGTTGCGGGCCGGCAGCGCCTGGGCGCCGTCCGAGGTGACCCGGGTCGCGCCGATGTACTCCCTGGTGTCGATCTTGTCGTAGCGGATCACCGCGCCGGTGTGCGGCGCGTTGATCATGTAACCGCCGCCGACGTAGATCCCGACGTGGTGGATGCTCCGCGGATCGTTCAGGTCCGTCGCCCAGAACACCAGGTCGCCCGGCCGCAGCTGATCGCGCGACGGGTGCGGCCCGGCGTACCACTGGTCGTTCGCCACCCGGGGCAGCGTGATGCCCACGCTGGCGTACGCCGCCTGGGTCAGGCCCGAGCAGTCGAACCGCCCGTTCTGCGAGGGCAGCCCCTCCCCGCCCCACAGGTACGGCGTCCCGAGCTTGCTCTGCGCGAAGTAGATCGCCCCGGCCGACTGCCCGGACACCTCCACCGGCGCCGTGGGCACCGAGAAGCTGCGGGCCATCGCCTGAATGTTCCTCACATAGCCCTGGGTCTCCTTGTACGGCGGCACCCCGTTGTACTTGGTCACCGCGTACGGGCCGGCGTTGTAGGCGGCCAGCAGGTTGGCCTGCCGGTCGCCCGGGACCTTGGCGACGTCCTTCGCGAGCGCGCAGTCGAAGGTGGCCGCCGAGGCGATCGCGTCCAGCGGGTCCCAGACGTCCTTCTTGCCGTCCCCATTGGCGTCCGTGCCGTACGCCGCCCAGGTATCGGGCATGAACTGCGCCATTCCCTGTGCCCCGACGCCCGATTGGGCCTTCGGATCGAAACCGCTTTCCTGGTAGAGCTGTGCCGCGAGCATCGGCGGCGAGATCTCCGGGCAGAGCGCGCCCCACTGCTGGATCGGCGCCTGGAACGCCGCCGGGACCGTCCCCGGCGAGAGTGCGGCGCGATTCGCCGACTGCTGCGGCGTCCCACTCGCCGCGAACGTCCCCACCGTCACCAAACCGAGCAACCCGAACGTCACAACTCCCGCAGCGGCGGCGGCCGTACCGGCCTTCCGGAGTACCATCAGCACCATCCCGACGAATCGTCAGTCGAAGTGTTCCGGAAGGCGTTGCTCACCGCAATCATCAGAGATACAAAGAGTGAGCGCTATCCTTCGTACGGTGGACATCCTCGCGTACGTGCCCGGTGCCTCACGACCAATCCGCGAGAAGTAGCCAAGTCGACATCAGATCTGGCCAAGAATAGGTACCGACCCTTCGCGCGGGCGGGGTCAGGGCCCTTGAATTTGCCTGATCGGGCGGTGAGATGGAAATGAACCTGAGCAGCGTGCACACGAACGCGATCGGCCACCTGGCCGAGGACCCTCCAAAGAAGCCGAATATCGACACCATCATCGGCGGGATCGCCCCGGACTGGGGCCCGTTCGCGACCCTCGGGTCGGAGGCCAGGGTGATGGTCGAGGTCATCATGGCCGTCGCCATCCTCATCTGCCTCGGCATCGCCGTCTGGGGGGCGGCCAAACAGCGGATCGGTGCGACCGCGATGCGCGACAGCTTCGGCGCCGAACAGGGCAAGGGGCTGATCGTCGCCGGTCTGACCGGCGTGTTCATCATTGGATCACTCGGCACTCTGTTCACCATTGTCTACGGCATGGCGATCTGACGATCGGACAGCAGTAGCCAGGCCCGCCCGCCCCGGGGCCAGGTCCCCGTCCGGACCGCCCCGAGCCCACCTGCCAGCAGTCCACCCCCCGTTCCCACCCTCCGTCCGCGCCCGCCCCCGGCGGAGGGCCCCCGGAGCCCCCCGGCTCCCCGCACCAGGAGGGCCGCCGTGCCGTTGTCCGACGACCAGCCGCACACCCGTACGCGGCTGCCGGTCGGCGAACAGCCCTCCTCCCAGCCGACCCCGCGTCAGGCCCGACCGCTCCGCACCCTGCTGACCGTCCTCGTCGTCGCCACCCTGCTCGTCGTGGCCATCGCCATCGCCAACCGCGACAAACCCGACCCCGGCCGCTCCGCCGACCACGCCGCCCCCACCGCGCCCGCCGGCGCCGGCCCCGCCCCCAGCGGCGACCAGCCCGTCGGCACCACCACCAACGGCATCGGATCCGGCTACCCGCACACCGACCAGGGCGCCCAGTCCGCCGCCGCCAACTACGCGGTGGCGATCGGCTCCGCCGACATGTTCCGCGCCGACAGCCGCCACGCCATCGTCGCCACCATCGCCGACCCGGGCGCGGTTTCCGGCCTGCAGAGCCGCCTGGACCAGGGGTTCGGCGGTGACACCGCCGCCCGTTACGGCCTCGACGCCCAGGGCCGCGCGCCCAAGGGCCTCACGTTCGTCAGCCGCACCGTCCCGGTCGGGGCCAAGTCGACCGGCTACAGCGACGGCGACGCCAAGGTCGAGGTCTGGTGCACCGGCCTCACCGGCCTCGCAGGCGAACACTCGGTCCAGCCCGTGACGACGAACTGGTTCACCCTCACGCTCTCGCTCCACTGGACGGGCAGCGACTGGAAGCTCACCGACTTCACCAGCAAGCAGGGTCCCGCGCCGATGCCGGGGGACCAGCAGGCCGCCACCGCCGACGAGATCACCGGCGCCGTCCAGCAGTTCGGGGGGTTCCGCTATGCCCGTTGACCAGACCTCACACCGTTCCACCGGACGCCGAGCGGGCACGCTGGCGGGGGCGTTCGCCGCCTTGCAGGTCGCGGCGCTGCTGGCGGCCCAGCGGGTGTTCGCCGAGCCGTCACCGACGGCCACGCCGACGCCGACCACGACGCCGAGCGCCAACTGCCCTGACCTGCCGATCTCCGGCAACGGCATCCTCTGCGTGGACAAGCCGGGCGTCGGCTCGCTCCCGGGCAGTGGGACCGTCGGGAGTGTGACCGATCCGTTGGGGTCGTTGGCCAAGGGGTGTGCCCAGGCGGCGGCTTGGGTGGTGCGGAAGCTGTCGAGCGCGATCGACGGGACGACGCAGGTGGACTTCACCAATGCGTCGTTCCTGCAGCAGTACGCGGTGGTGTTCGCCGTGTCGACGGTGATCACGCTGGTGCTGTGGCTGCTGGCGGTGACGAAGCGGGCGGTGCGGGGGGCGCCGTTGGCGACGGCGTTCACGGAGGCGATCGGCTTCCTGTGGCTGACCGTCGTGGCGTCCGCGTTCACGCCGCTGATCCTCTACACCGTGGTGAGCGTGACGGACGGGCTGACCAAGGCGATCGCGGTGGGGACGAAGTCGGACACCGGGTCGTACCTGGGCGCGTTCGCCGACACCCTGGAGAAGGGTGACATGGGCGGCGGCCCGCTGATCCTGATCATCGTGTCGCTGGTGGCGGTGCTGGCGGCGGCGGTGCTCTGGATCGAGCTGTTGATCCGGGCGGCGATGCTGTACGTGGGCGCGCTGCTGGGTACGGCGGTGTACGCGGGGTTGGTGGACAAGCAGCTGTGGAAGCACGTGCGCCGGTGGGCGGGGGTGATGGTGGCGGTGGACCTGGCGAAGCCGATCATCGTGGTCATCCTGGGCCTGGCGGGTGCGGTGGCGACGGGTGCCGGGGCCAGCGACGACTTCGCGCGGGTGCTGTCGGGGCTGGCGATCCTGTTCCTGTCGATCTTCGCGAGTGCCGCGGTGTACCGCTTCGTGCCGGGCTTCGGCGACGAGATCATGAACATGCGCCATGCCCGGGCGAGCGCGGTGTCGGCCGGATCGGCGATGATCAACGGCACCGCGAACCTGATGAAGCAGGGCATCACCACCCACGGTGACCGCGGGCCGGTCGGTGCGGGTGGCGGCGGCGGGGGTGCGGGCGGCGGTTCCGTCGCGCCGGGCATCGCCGCGCACGCCGGGCGGACGCCGGCGCCACCACCGCAGGCCGGGCCGCCGCAGACCTCGGTTCCGATCCGCGACAGCAACTCAGCGAAGGGAGGGTGACGGGTAAGTGAGCAGTGAACCGCTCGGCCAGTACGGAGCCCAGTACGCCCAGCCGTACGTGCACCAGCGCCGCACCTACCTGATCGGCAAGGCCCGCCCGAACGCGCCGATCGGCCGCAACCGGGAGTCCGGCGAGATCGTCCTGATCATCTTCGGGGCGTTCCTCGGCATGCTCTGGGGCCTGCTGATGCCGATCCTGCCGCTGCGGATCGGCGGCCTGATCGGCCTGCCGATGGTGGCCATCGCGGCGGTGTACGTGCCGTACCGCAGGCGGACGTTCTACAAGTGGGCGGAGATCAACCGCACCTACCGCCGGACGGTGCGGAGCGGCCGGTCGGTGTGGCGCTCGGATGTGATGGACGCCGGGACCCGGATGGACGGCCGCGAGGTGGAGGTCGGCCCGCCTCCCGGGGTGGGGCGGCTGCGCTGGCTGACCGCGCCGTTCGGGCCGGACGAGGTCGGGGTGCTGATGCACCTGGAGCGGCGGACGGTGACGGCCGCGATCGAGATCGAGGGCCCGGGTGTCGGCCTGCGCGACTCGGAGGACCAGGAGGCGCTGGTCGACCGGTTCGGCACGCTGCTGAAGCACGTCGCGAACGGGGACGGCTTCGTGACCCGGTTGCAGATCCTGGCCCGGACGCTGCCGGCCGACCCGGACGCGCACGCCAAGGACGTCGAGCGGCGCGGGGACCACGACGCGCCGCGCTGGCTGCAGGACTCGTACGACCAGTTGCAGTCGATGGTGTCGACCTCCTCGGAGCAGCACCGGGCGTACCTGGTCGCGTGCATGCACTACACCCGCGACCTGGCGGCCGAGGCGCACGCGATGGGCCGTACGGCGACCGGTCGGCGGGCCCGGGACGACGAGGGGCTGGCGGCCGTGATGGCGCGCGAGCTCACCGACATCTGCGCCCGGCTGGCGGAGGCGGACATCCGGGTGCGCCAGCCGTTGGGGCAGGCCCGGCTCTCCTCGCTGCTGCACTCGATGTACGACCCGGACCACCCGATCGACCACATCCAGGCGATGTCCCGGCGCAACGCCTGGCCGGCCGAACTGGACGCGACCAACCCGCAGTACCTGGAGGCGAAGACCCGCGAGTCGGCGACCCGGGAGCCGTGGTGCCACGCCACCGCGTGGATCAAGGAGTGGCCGCTGACCCCGGTGGGGGTCAACTTCCTGGCGCCGCTGCTGGTGCACACCCCGGACGTGATCCGGACGGTCGCGGTGACGATGGACCTGGAGCCCACCGACGTCGCGATCGAGCGGATGCTGACCGAGAAGACCAACGACGAGGCGGAGGCCAGCCGCGCGGCCAAGATGAACCGGACGGTCGACCCGCGCGACCTGGCCCACACCGGCCGGGTGGACCAGCGCGGCGACGACCTGGCCTCCGGCGCGGCCGGCGTGAACCTGGTCGGCTACATCACGGTGTCCTCGCGCAACCCCGACGCGCTGGCCCGGGACAAGCGCACCATCCGGGCCTCGGCCGGCAAGAGCTACCTCAAGCTGGAGTGGTGCGACCGCGAGCACCACCGGGCCTTCGTCAACACCCTGCCGTTCGCGACCGGCATCCGCCGCTGACACCCGGTCCGCACCGCTCCACCACCGCCCGTCGACCAGACCAGGAGGCCGTACATGGCGCTCGGCAACCTCTCCGAGGCGTTCACCAGCCTGATGTTCGGCAAGGTGGAGACCACCCGGCTGCCGGTGCGCACCTCCACCGGCCAGGCGCAGGCGGTCTACCTGCCCACCGCCGCGCCGGGGCTGGGCGACTCGGGCGTGATCATCGGCCGTGAGGTGTACAGCGGCAAGGGGTACGTCTACGACCCCTTCCAGCTGTACGGGCAGCAGCTGCCGGCCCCGCACTGGCTGGTGCTCGGCGAGTCCGGCAACGGCAAGTCGGCGCTGGAGAAGACGTACGTGCTGCGGCAGTTGAGGTTCCGCGACCGGCAGGTCGTGGTGCTCGACGCGCAGGGCGAGGACGGCGTCGGCGAGTGGAACCTGATCGCCAACGCGCTGGGCATAAAGTCGATCCGGCTCGACCCGATGGCCGCCCGGGACGGCGGGGTGAAGCTCAACCCGCTGGATCCGGCGATCACCCAGACCGGCCAGCTGTCGCTGCTGCGCACCATCGTCGAGGTGGCGATGGGGCGGGGTCTGGAGGAGCGGGCCGGGTTCGCGCTGAAGGCCGCGCACGCCCATGTGGTGGCGACGGTGACGGACCGCCAGCCGGTGCTCGACGACATCATCGACACCCTGCGCAGCCCCGAGCTGTCCTCGGTGGAGTCGCTGGGCGTGGCGGTGGACGAGGTGCAGTCCTGGGGCCTGGACGTGGCGCTGGTGCTGGACCGGCTGGTCGACGGCGACCTGCGCGGCATGTTCGACGGGTCGACCACCGACGGCATCGACCTGGACGCGCCGCTGATCGTCTTCGACCTCTCGCACATCGACCGGAACTCGATCGCGATGCCGATCCTGATGGCGATCGTCGGCGTGTGGCTGGAGCACACCTGGATCCGGCCGGACCGGAAGAAGCGCATCTTCCTGGTCGAGGAGGCCTGGCACATCATCAACAGCCCCTTCGTGGCGCAGCTGTTCCAGCGGCTGCTGAAGTTCGGCCGCCGGCTCGGGCTCTCCTTCGTCGCGGTGGTGCACCACCTGTCGGACGTGGTGGACGGCGCGGCGGCCAAGGAGGCGTCGGCGATCCTGAAGATGGCCTCCACCCGGACGATCTACATGCAGAAGGCGGAGGAGGCGCGGGCCACGGGCCGGGTGCTGGGCCTGCCGCGCTGGGCGGTGGAGATCATCCCCACCCTGTCGCCGGGCATCGCGGTCTGGGACGTCAACGGCAACGTCCAGGTGGTCAAGCACATCATCACCGAGGCCGAGCGGCCGCTGGTGTACACCGACCGCGCGATGACCGAGGACGCGGTGGCCGAACGGGACCGGGCCGAGCGGCAGTTGGCGGCCGAGCCGGGAGTCTGAGCGGCCGGCGGGGGTCCGGGCGGCTCTGCCGGGCGGCGCCGGGAGGCTCGGACAGGCGGCGCCGGGAGGCTCGGACGGGGGCAGCGGCCCTGGTCGGACGGCGACGGTTCGTCAGGAGGTAATCCTCTCGTTACGTTCGACATCCTGACAGCTACGCGCGTTGACTCTAGGCTTCACAGGCGCAACACATCGCTCAGACGCCCGGTCCAGTCCACAGCGGGCGCTCCTCCAAGGTGCAGGGGACCCTCATGCTCACCGTCAGATCCCGACGCGCGGCGCTCGCCGTCGTCGCCGCCGCAGGTCTGTTCGGCACGGTGGCCGTGCCGACGGCCGCGCAGGCCGCCGACGCCAACGCCAAGCGTCACAAGACCGTCAACCTCCAACTGCTGGCGATCAACGACTTCCACGGCAACCTGGAGCCCCCGGCCGGCTCGTCCGGCACCATCCGGGAGATCGACCCGGCCACCGGCAAGGAGGTCTCGACTCCGGCCGGTGGCATCGAGTACCTGGCCACCGAGCTGCGCAAGGCGCGGATCCCGGCCGACGACTCGATCACCGTCGCGGCCGGCGACATCATCGGCGCCAGCCCGCTCACCTCGGCGCTCTTCCACGACGAGCCGACCATCGAGGCGATGGACAAGCTCGGCCTGGACGTCACCTCGGTCGGAAACCACGAGTTCGACGAGGGCGCGCAGGAACTGCGGCGCATGCAGGACGGCGGCTGCCACCCGGTCGACGGCTGCTACGAGCCCGGCCGCACGTTCAAGGGCGCCAACTTCAACTACCTGTCGGCCAACGTCACCGACGAGAAGACCGGCAAGCCGCTGCTGGCCCCCTACTGGGTGACCAAGTCCCAGGGCGTGAAGGTCGGCTTCATCGGCGTCACCCTGGAGGGCACGCCGAACATCGTGACCGCCGAGGGCGTCAAGGGCCTGAAGTTCGCCAACGAGGTCACCACGATCAACAAGTACGCCGCCGAGCTCAAGGCCAAGGGCGTCAACTCGATCGTCGCGCTGATCCACGAGGGCGGCTACCCGGCCAGCAGCGTCTACAACTACGACTGCGGCCCGGCCGGCCAGGGCATCTCCGGTCCGATCGTCGACATCTCCAAGAAGCTCGACCCGTCGATCGGCGCCATCGTCACCGGCCACACCCACAACGCGTACGCCTGCACCATCCCCGACCCCAACGGCGTCCCGCGCTCGGTCACCAGCGCCGCCTCCTTCGGCCGGCTGTACACCGAGATCGACATGAAGCTGGACAAGACCACCGGCGAGATCGTGCGCCCGACGGTCAAGGCCGAGAACCACGTGGTGCGCCGCACCGTCGAGAAGGCGCCCGACATGACGGCGCTGGTCGACCACTACTCCAAGCTGGCCGCCCCGATCGCCAACCGGCCGATCGGCTACATCGCCTCGGACATCAACGGCCGCGGCAACAGCGACCTGGAGAAGCCGCTCGGCGACCTGATCGCCGACGCGCAGGTGGAGGGGCTCGCCCCGGCCGCCAAGGGCGGGGCGCAGATCGCCTTCATGAACCCCGGCGGCATCCGCGCCGACCTGGTCTACAAGGCCTCCGGCGCCGAGGGCGACGGCGTGGTGACCTACGGCGAGGCGTTCACCGTCCAGCCGTTCACCAACATGATGCAGGTCAAGACACTGACCGGCGCCCAGCTGGTGCAGCTGCTCCAGCAGCAGGTCAGCGGCTCCAACGAGGCCGCGCCGAAGATCCTCCAGGCGTCCTCGGGCCTGCGCTACACCCTGGACATGCGCAAGACCGGCGCGGACCGGGTGGTCGTCGACTCGATCCGGCTGAACGGCGCTCCGATCGACCCGGCCGCCAAGTACCGGGTCGCGGCCAACGAGTTCCTGGCCGGCGGCGGCGACGGCTTCCCGGCCTTCGCGGCCGGTACCGACAAGCTCGTCGGCGCCTCCGACCTGGACGTCTTCGCGGCCTACCTGGGTGCCCACAGCTCGGCGGCCTCGCCGCTGAAGGCCCCGGCGCAGGACCGGATCAAGGTCATCGGCCCGGGCGTCGACATCGACTGACCGTGAGCCGGTACGGGACGGGCGGGGCGCTGTCGGGGCGCCCCGCCCGTCCTGCGTTGTCCGCGGTCCCGCCCTATTCGGGGGTGGGGCCGCCGGGCAGCCGGACGGTCGCCAGCGCGCCCGGGCCGCCGTCCCCGGCCGGGCCCAGCGACACCTCGCCGCCCGCCTCCCGGACGCTCTGCGCGACGATCGACAGGCCCAGGCCGGAGCCGGGCAGCTGCCGCGAGGACGGCGAACGCCAGAACCGGTCGAACACGTACTGCAGTTCCTCCGGCGGAATGCCGGGGCCGTGGTCGCGGACGGTCAACACGCCCTGCTGGAGCCGGACTTCGATGGTGCCGCCGGGCGGGCTGTACTTGACCGCGTTGTCCAGCAGGTTGATCACCGCGCGTTCGAGCCCGGGGGCGTCGCCGTGCACGAACCAGGGGTCGGTCGCGGTCTCGAAGACCAGCCCCGGGCCGCGCAGCTCCGCCCGCTCGACCGCCCGTCCGGCGATCTCGTGCAGGGCCACCACGGTGGGGTTGTGGACCGGCTTGGGGGAGTCCGGGCGGGACAGCTGGAGCAGGTCCCCGATCAGGACGGTGAGCTCCTGCATCTGCGCCTTCATGTTGCCCAGCAGCTTGGTCTTGGTCGCGGCGGGCAGCGGGCGGCCCGTGTCGTTGCTGCGGATCAGCAGGTCGACGTTGGTGCGCAGCGAGGTGAGCGGGGTGCGCAGCTCGTGCCCGGCGTCGGCGATCAGACGGGTCTGCCGCTCGCGGGAGTTGGCGAGGGCGGTGCTCATCGAGTTGAAGGAGGTGGAGAGCCGGGCGATCTCGTCGTCCCCCTGGACGGGGATGGTGGTGCCGACCTCCTCGGTGCGGGCGATGTGCTCGACGGCGTCGGTGAGTTGGTCGACGGGCTTGAGCGCGGACCGGGCGACCACGCGGCCGGCGATGGCGGCGAGGATGATCCCGCCGAGGGCCACGCCGCCGAGGATGAAGGCGAGTTGCCGGAGAGATTCCTCGGCGGCCTGCGTGGAGGTGGCGACCAGCACCAGTGCGGTCGGATAGCCGAGGACCTCCGAGGGGGCGCTGGTCACCAGGACCATGGCGGGCTTGCCGTTGGTGTAGTGGCCGTCCCGGATGATCGACTGGCCGGGCTTGAGGTTCAGGACCTTGCTGTCGTCCGTCTGGACCAGGATCGCCTTGCTGGCGCTCATCGGCAGGCAGACCAGCGGGGGCCGGGCCGGGCCGAGCAGGACGTACTGGGTGTCCCGGGGGACGGAGGCTCCGACCGGGGGCTGCCGGACGTTGCCCTGGAGGTTCCGGAGGGCGGCCTGGGGGGTCGCCGCGCAGTCGCTGATGTTGATCGGGGGGAGCTGGACCCGGATGTTCTGGAGGTCGCTGCGGATCAGCCCGTACATCCGCTGTTCCACGATGAACCAGCAGGCCAGCGCCGACAGGGCGATGGCCACCGCGACCGCGGCCGCGCTCAGGAAGGTGAGGCGGCTGCGGAGGGAGCGGGAGCGGAGCCAGTGGGTGAGGCGCCGGCGGCGGGGGGCGCCGGGTGGAGCCAGTGGCGGGGGCGGGTAGGGCGTGGGGGAGGTCACGTGGTGGCGCCGGCGGCCGGGCGCAGGGCGTAGCCGACGCCGCGTACGGTCTGGATGAGGCGGGGCATGCCGCCCTGCTCGGTCTTGCGGCGCAGGTACATCACGTAGACGTCCAGGGAGTTGGAGGAGGGTTCGAAGTCGAAGCCCCAGACGGCCTTGAGGATCTGTTCGCGGGTGAGGACCTGGCGGGGGTGGGAGAGGAACATCTCCAGCAGCATGAACTCGGTGCGGGTGAGTTCGACGGGCTTGCCGGCGCGGGTGACCTCGCGGGTGGCGGTGTTCATCCGCAGGTCGCCGAAGGCCAGCACCTCGCTCTCGTCCTCGGCGGCGGCGCGGGCGGCGGCCTCGGTGGCGAGGGCGTTGCGGCGCAGCAGGGCGCGGACGCGGGCGAGCAGTTCGTCGAGCTCGAAGGGCTTGGCGAGGTAGTCGTCGGCGCCGACGTCCAGGCCGGTGACGCGGTCGCCGACGGCGTCGCGGGCGGTGAGCATCAGGACGGGGACGGTGTCGCCGCGGGAGCGCATCCGGCGGACGGCGGTGAGGCCGTCCATCCGGGGCATCATGATGTCCAGCAGGACGAGGTCGGGCCGGTCGCGTTCGACGGATTCCAGGGCCTCGTAGCCGTCGGTGGCGGTGGCGACCTCGTAGCCCTCGAAGGCGAGGCTGCTCTCCAGGGCGTCCCGGAGGGCGGGTTCGTCGTCGACCACGAGGAGCCGGGCGGAGGGGTGGCCGGCCTCGGCGGGGGTGCGGTCGTCGGCGGACGGGGTCATGGGCTGCTGCCCTTTCTCGTCGGGTGGAGGGCCTGCTGGGAGTACCGGGGGTAATTGTCCGTCTTACAGGTTCTGGCCGGCCTCCAGTTTCGGCAGAACCTGCTTGATGTCGTTGATCGGGATGGCGAAGCCGAGGCCGACGCTGCCGGCGCTGCTGCCGCCGCCGCCGGCGGTGGAGCTGGCGCCGCTGGGGGCGTACATCGCCGAGTTGATGCCGATGACCTGGCCGTTGGCGTTGATGAGCGGGCCGCCGGAGTTGCCGGGGTTGAGGGCGGCGTCGGTCTGGAAGGCCTTGTAGGTGGTGGTGCTGCCGCTGTTCTGCTGCGGGAGGTTGCCGCGCGTTCCGGGCAGGTTGGGCAGGCCGGGCAGGCTGGGGAAGCCGAAGCCGCCGTTGCTGCTGGTGGTGCCCTCGTCGAGCTGGACGGTGACGTCGCGGTTCTCGGCGCTGATGATGCCGGAGGTGACGGTGCCGGTGAGGCCGTCGGGGTTGCCGATGGCGACGACGGGGTCGCCGACGGCCACGCCGGAGGAGTCGCCGAGGGTGGCGGGGGTGAGGTTCTTGCCGCCGCCGGCGGTGATCACGGCGACGTCGAGGGACTTGTCGGTGCCGGTGACGGTGGCCGCGGAGGTGGAGCCGTCCTTGAAGGTGACGGTGATCTGGCCGCCGTCGGCGGCGGTGTCGATCACGTGGTAGTTGGTGAGGATCCGTCCGCTGGTGTCGAGGATGACGCCGGTGCCGGTGGCGGTGCCGTTGCCGTTCTTGACGGTGATCTGGACGACGCTCGGCGAGACGGCGGCGGCGATGGCCGGCACGTCGGCGCCGCCGTCGGAGCGGGCGGAGACGGGGCTGGCGACGGTGCTGGTGCGGGTGGCGGAGCCGTGCTGCTCGGCGGCGACGAACCCGCCGGTGACGCCGCCGATGACGGCGGCGACCGCGGCGACGGCGGTGACCAGGGCGAGCCGCCCGCGCAGCAGGCCGCGCCGGGTGCGGTTGCCGTGGCCGCCGTGGCCGCCGTGGCCGCCGTGGCCGCCGTGACCGCCGGGCCGGCCGGCGGTGGGCGGCTCGGGGGGCATGGGCGGGGGCGGGGAGTCGAAGCCGCCGGCCGAGTGGTCCTCGCGGTACCCGTAGGCGGTCGTGGCGGCGCTGCTGCCGAGGACGGTGCCCTCGACCACGCGGGGCTCGTACGGGCCGTACTGCTCGTCGTGGTGCTGCTGCTGTTCGCTCATGCAGACCAAAGTCCGCCTGGTGGATGAGGATGGCATGAGAACCGGCTCAGAAGGGTCCGAGAAGCCCGTTGGGTTCTCATAAAGCCTGGTCAGGCGGTGTGCGGCGGCGGGTGGAGCGGAGTGCGCTACTCCGCTTCCCCGGTCGGGACCGCCGCGGCGCCGCCGCAGCCGCAGGAGCGGCGGATCACCAGGCGGGACGGGAACTTGCGGACCCGCTCGGTGTCCGATCCGGGCACCATCAGCGAGTCGTCGAGCACCAGGTCCACGGCGGCCCGGGCCATCGCGTCGCGGTCGGAGGCGACGGTGGTCAGCGGCGGGTCGGCGAGCGCGGCCTCGGGGACGTCGTCGAAGCCGGCCACCGCGAGGTCCTCCGGGACCTTCAGGCCGACCTCGCGGGCGGCCCGCAGCACGCCGATCGCCTGGTCGTCGGTGGAGCAGAAGATCGCCCGCGGCCGGTCCGGCGAGCGCAGTACCCCGAGCGCGACCTCGTACGCGCCGTAGCGGTGGAACGGCGCGTCGATCAGGTGGGGCTCGGTGGGCAGGCCGTGCGCGTCCATGGCGCGCTGCCAGCCCTCGACGTGGTCGATGACCGGGTCGCCGGGGGCGGGGGACTCGACCGGGCCGCCGAAGCAGGCCACGTACGGGTGCCCGTGCACCTCCAGCAGGTGGCGGACGACGGCCTCGGCGCCGCCCACGTCGTCGGTGACCACCGCGACGTCGTCGATCGCCTCGGGGCGGCGGTGCAGCAGCACGACCTTGGCGCCCTCCATCGCGGCGAACTCCTCGGCGGCGCGCTGCGAGGGGCCCTGGCTGACCAGGATCAGGCCGGAGACGCGCATGCCGAGGAAGGCCCGGACGTAGTGCACCTCGCGGTCGTCCACGTAGTCGGAGTTGCCGATCAGCACGAGCTTGCCGCGCTCGGAGGCGGCCCGTTCCACGGCGTGCGCCATCTCGGCGAAGAAGGGCTGGCGGGCGTCCGGGACGACCATGCCGATCAGGTTGGTCCGGCGGGAGGCCATCGCCTGGGCGACGCTGTTCGGCCGGTAGCCGAGCTGCTCGATCGCGGCGAGGACCTTCTCCCGGGTCGCGGGCGCGACCGGGCGCGGCCCGTTGTTGATGACGTAGCTGACGACCGCGGTCGAGGTACCAGCCAGCCGGGCTACATCGTCGCGCGTCACTTTGGCCACGGGGGGAGTCTACGCGTGTGGCGTGCGCGTCGGCAGTGGGACCTGGGGCTTTCCGGCAAGGCTTTCGGCAGGTGCCGGGGGAGCGAACCGGACAAGCCGGGCGGGGTCGGCCCGCCCGGCCGCCGGTCAGGCCTCCAGCGGCGCCGAGGGGCGCTGGGCGAGCTCCGGGCGCTCGCCCTTCTCCGGCTTCTCCGGGACGACGAAGCGGTAGCCGACGTTGCGCACGGTGCCGATCAGCTGCTCGTGCTCGACGCCGAGCTTGGCGCGCAGCCGTCGGACGTGCACGTCCACCGTCCGGGTACCGCCGAAGTAGTCGTAGCCCCAGACCTCCTGCAGCAGCTGGGCCCGGGTGAAGACCCGGCCGGGGTGCTGGGCGAGGTACTTGATCAGCTCGAACTCCTTGAAGGTGAGGTCGAGCGCCCGGCCCTTGAGCTTGGCGGAGTAGGTGGCCTCGTCGACCGAGAGGTCGCCGTTGCGGATCTCCATCGGGCTGTCGTCGGTGCTGATGTGGAGCCGGCCGAGTGCGAGCCGCAGCCGGGCCTCGACCTCGGCCGGGCCGGCGGTGTCCAGCAGGACGTCGTCGATGCCCCACTCGGCGGTGACGGCGGCGAGGCCGCCCTCGGTCACCACCAGGATCAGCGGGCAGCCGATGCCGGTGGAGCGCAGCAGCTGGCAGAGGCTGCGGATCTGCGGCAGGTCGCGCCGGCCGTCGACCAGGATGACGTCCGCACTGGGGGTGTCCACCAGGGCGGATCCCTCGGCGGGGGCCACCCGGACGTTGTGCAGCAGCAGGCCGAGGGCCGGCAGCACCTCCGCGGAGGGTTGCAGAGCGTTGGTGAGGAGGAGGAGAGAACTCATACCCGGTAGTCCCCTTTCCGGGTCGTCGCGGTCGCGTTACGGCTGCCGCCACAGCCGGATGGCGCACGTGCTGAGGGCGGGGGGAGGAGGACGGACGCCCGAGGAGCGCCGGAGGACCGGCCGGTGCGCAGGACGCGACGGCGCACGCGCCGAGGGTCCCGCAACCCCTGGCGCACCGTTTCTGCCCTGTTCATCCCGCGAATCCTCCGGTTTGTTCCGGTCCCGGGCGGCGGCCCGGGTGCCGGGTGGACACCCCGGCCGGCCGGGGCACGTCGTCGTGCCGCGTGGGGCGGGGCGGTTCCCGCGACGCGCCGGGGGTGGGCCGACGAATCGCAAGAATGTCCGTACTGGCGTCCTGAAAGCACAAAAGGACCCGGGGGCGACTCTGCCCGGATCCCTCTTGGACGTCGAGAATAGCCGACGGCCCTCCGCGCCGGGAGGGCTCGAATCCGGCGGTTCGCCCAATCCGGGCGCGCGCCGGGTGAGCCTGGACACAGCTTCGAGCCGTCCTCCGGGCCCCCTCGGCCAGGGCGATTGCCCCTCGTGGCGGCGGACACGCCATCATGGGACGCACATCGGCGGCGCCGTGCGAGTCCATCTTTCGGGTGGTCGGGCGGCCCGGTGGCGAGCCGGACCGGGGCACCGGGGCCGGGCGAGGACGACGAGAAGGGGTGGCCCGATGGGTGCGACCACGGAGCCCGCGAGCGGCGCCCGGGTGCGCGGGACGATCCGCTACTGGGCGGCCGCGAAGTCCGAGGCCGGGCTGGCCGAGGAGCCGTACGAGGCGGTGACCCTGGCGGAGGCGCTGGCACAGGCCAGGCGGCGGCACGCGGACCGGCCGAAGCTCGTCCAGTTGCTCGGGCACTGCTCCTACCTGGTCGACGGCTCCCAGGTCGGCGGCCGGGACCACACGGCCGTGCCCCTCACCGAGGGCGGCACGGTCGAGGTGCTGCCCCCGTTCGCGGGAGGCTGAGCGGCGTGACGGACATGAACAACGCGAACCAGGGCGGCTACGGCGAGTGGCCGCAGCAGTCCCCGCCGCCCCAGCCGCCCTACCGGCATCCGCAGCAGCAGCCCCACCCCCCGTACCCGCAGCCGCCGTACCCGCAGGCCCAGGCGCCGCAGCCGGGGCAGCAGCCGCCGTACGGCTACCCGGGGTACGGTCAGCCGCCGATGGATGACGCGGCGACCACGCTGCTGCCGCCCGTCCCCGCGCTGGACGACGCCACGGCGACCACGCTGCTGCCGCCCGTGCCGCCGATGGACGACGCGGCCACCACGCTGCTGCCGCCCGTGCCCCCGATGGACGACGCGGCCGCGACGACGCTGCTGCCGCCGGTGGTCGTGTCCGGCGCGATGCCGACCGCTCCGCCGGCCTGGACGCCCGCCCCGCCGCCGCCGGCGGCACGGCATGCCGCGCCGCCGCAGGCCCGGCACGCCGCTCCGGCACCGGTCCCGCGGCAGGCGGCCCCGCCGACGGCGCCCCCGCAGCAGGGGCAGGGAGCGCCCGCCCTCGACTCGCCGACCATGACGCTCAAGCGCCCGGTCGCCCCCGGCGGCCCGGCGGGCGCCCCGGCCGCGCCGCCGTACGCGGCCGTCCCGGCGCGGCCCGCGCCGGTGGCACCGCCCGCCGGCCCGCGCGGCCGGACCGGTTCGCCGATCATCGATCCGGGCCTTCAGCCCGCGCTGATCACCGCCGGCGTGGCCGCGCTGCTGGCCGGCGGCGCCGCGCTCGGGCAGGTGGCGCTGGCACTGGTGGTGGCGCTGCTCCAGGTGCTGACGGCGGCCGGCTGGTTCCGGCTGAACGGGATGTGGCCGGCCCGCCAGGGCATCGCGCTCGCCGCGCTGGCCGGGCTGACCGCGGACGCGGCGGTGCTGCTGGCGGACTCCGAGGGCAGCGTGGCGGCGGTGGTCGGCACGCTGGGCGGGTTCTTCCTGCTGGTCCTGGTGCTGCAGACGTTCCGTCCCTCGGACCCGAAGGAGCGGTTCTACGCGCTGACGGTGCTCGGCTCGGCCACGGTGGTGACGGCGCTGTGCACCTCGCTGCTGGTGGCCGACTGGGTGCCGGCCGGGGTGGGCGCGGTCGCGCTGGCCACCGTGCTGGCGGCGGCGCCGTTGCCCGGCCCGAAGCTGCTGGGCCCGGTGCTGGGCCTGGCGGCGGCGGTGCTGCTGGGTCTGCTGGTGGGCGCGCCGCCGGCGCTGGGGGTGCTGGCGGGGCTGGGTGCGCTGGTCGGCCGACGGGTCGCGGCGTACGACTTCCCGTCCCGGTTCGTGCACATGACGGCGGGCGTGGCGCTGCCGCTGGCGGTGGCCTCGCCGCTGATCTGGATCGCCACGGACCTGCTGGCCGGCTGACACCCGGCCGACGACGGCGAGTCCCGCTCCGGAACCATGCTCCGGGGCGGGACGTCGTACGGTCGGGCGGGAACGGCCTTGGCCGGGGCCGCCATGGAACGCCGGGCAGGGAACGCCGGGCGAGGAACACCGGACGAGGACAGCGAACGACGACGGCGACCGGCGACGACGGGGAGTGCGATGCGCGGATGGCTGAAGGCGACGATCGGCCTGGTGGTGCTCTCCGGCCTGCTGGTCGGTGCCGACCGGATCGCGGTCGGGGTGGCCGAGGACCAGGCCGCCGACCGGATGGTGAGCAGCGGCCGGATGAGCCAGCGGCCGGACATCTCGATCGAGGGCTTCCCGTTCCTCACCCAGGCGCTGTCGATGAAGCTGGACGACGTCCGGATCTCCTCCGACGGCCTGACCGTCGGTGACGGCGGCCGCCAGGTGGCGCTGCGCTCCTTCAAGGCCCGGCTGTCCGGCGTCACGGTGAGCGACAGCCTGAGGAGCGCCACGGTGGACAGCGGCACCGGCAGCGGCCTGATCTCGTACGCGGACCTCGCGCAGCTGCTGCCGCCGGCCTCCCAGCTGATGTCGGGGGCGGGCAAGCTGCCGGTGGGCGGCAACACCCGGCTGGCCCTGTCGTACGGCGGGCCGGGCAAGATCAAGGCCGCGCTGGGGCCGGTCGCGGTCGGCGAGGGCTCGGTGCACAGCAGCGGGAGCACCGTCACCGCGGACGGCTTCCAGCTCAGCGCGCTGGCCGGGATGTTCGCCGGGGTCACCGACCAGCGGCTGAAGCCGATGAGCTTCACCCTCGACTCGCTCCCGGCCGGGCTGAAACTGGCCGACAAGGACGGGGCGACGCCGCTGCCGGAGGGCCTGCAGCTGACCTTCGAGGGCAAGGGCGTCAACCTGCTGGGCTGACCGGCCGGTCGATTCCGCTCCCGTGCCGTTCCCTCCCCCCGTTCCCTCCCTCCGTTCCTTCCATTTCTTCCGTCTCCTGCGTTCCGCTCCGCGAGACGCGCCGTCCGGCGCCTCTCGCGGAGCGGTGTCGTTTCCGCCCGTTGTGGGCCGCCCGGGGCCGCCGGCCTCGGGCGGGACGGCGGCCCCGCAGGCCATGAAAGGGTCAAATCTCGGCATTCGGGCTATTCAGTCTCGACATTCGGTACGCTGATGACAGCGGGCCTCCGGTGTCCCTAGCATCGTCGACATGAAGCGACAGACGGATCTCACGAAGCGGCGGGCGGTCGACCTGTGCCGCGTGGCCGCCTGTCTGTGTCGAATGCGCTAACTCGGCGTTTTGGCTGGGCAGTTGAAGCCCGCCGCCGATTTTCCCGGTGACCTTGCCCGGCCACCCCGGCCGGCCGTCGCCGCCGCACCCCGCAGCTCCCCGCCGGTCGGCCCGGACCGCCACTCCCGTCCCAGTATTCGGACAGGAATTCGGACCGCAGTCGCCCGGGCACCCAGCAGCACCGCCCGAGCAGAACCTTCCGCACACCGCCCTCGGATGGAGAACACCACCATGAGCCGCAGCGACGTCCTGGTCGACGCCGACTGGGTCCAGGCCCACCTGGACGACCCGAAGGTCGTCATCGTCGAGGTCGACGAGGACACCTCCGCGTACGACAAGAACCACATCCGCAACGCCGTCCGGATCGACTGGAAGCAGGACCTCCAGGACCCGGTCCGCCGCGACTTCATCGACCAGGCCGGCTTCGACGCGCTGCTCAGCGCCAAGGGCATCGCCAACGACGACACCGTCGTGCTCTACGGCGGCAACAACAACTGGTTCGCCTCGTACGCCTACTGGTACTTCAAGCTGTACGGCCACGGTGACGTCCGCCTGCTGGACGGCGGCCGCAAGAAGTGGGAGCTGGACTCCCGCGACCTGGTCGCCGAGGTGCCGGCCCGCGAGGTCACCGAGTACCGGGCGCAGGCCGCCGATTCCTCGATCCGCGCCTTCCGCGACGACGTGCTCGCGGCCATCGGCCAGCTCAACCTGGTCGACGTCCGTTCGCCCGACGAGTTCTCCGGCAAGCTGCTCGCCCCGGCGCACCTCCCGCAGGAGCAGTCGCAGCGCCCCGGCCACGTGCCGAGCGCCCGCAACATCCCGTGGGCCAAGAACGCCAACGACGACGGCACCTTCAAGAGCGACGACGAGCTCAAGGCGCTGTACGAGGCCGAGGGCATCGACCTGGCGAAGGACACCATCGCCTACTGCCGCATCGGCGAGCGCTCCGCGCTCACCTGGTTCGTCCTGCACGAGCTGCTCGGCCAGGAGAACGTCAAGAACTACGACGGTTCGTGGACCGAGTACGGCAGCCTCGTCGGCGTGCCGATCGAGCTCGGCAGCAACTGAGCCCGCGGCTCGACCGTCGTCAGAAGGGAAGACAAGACATGTGCGGTGCGAAGGCCGGCGGCCCGGACCTGGCAGGAGTTGACGTGGCGAACGAGACGATCATCCAGGGTTCGGTGACCCGCGACGGTGAGCCGGTCAACGGCTACGTCCGGCTGCTCGACGAGGGGGGCGAGTTCACGGCCGAGGTTCCCACCTCGGCGACCGGCCAGTTCCGGTTCTTCGCCCGCCCGGGCAAGTGGACCCTGCGCGCGCTGGTGCCGGGCCAGACCGTGGACCGTCAGGTGGTGGCCTCCCAGGGCGCCGCCGTCGAGGTCGCGATCGCGGTCTGATCGGTACCCGATCCGCCCGTTCCACCTGAGCCACCCGAACCACCCGATCCGCCTGATCCACGGGCGGAGTACACCGAGGGCCCTGCCGCGGCAGGGCCCTCGGTCGTACCGTGGAGACGTGCAGACAAGGCGGCGGCGGCATTACTACTTCGCCCTGATGGGCGTCTGCCTGGGCCTGTTCGTGCTGGCCTGGGGCGTGGTGAGGTTCTTCTCCGTGCCCGCCGCCATCGGCATGTGCGTGGTCGCGATGGTGATCCCGCCGGCCGCCGCCGTGTTCGCCAACAAGCGGGACCCGGACGACGACTGGTGGAACGACCCGCGCTGGGACGACCCGAAGTGGGACGAGCCCGGCCACGACCGGGACCGCCCCGACCACGAGGAGCACCCGTAGCCGTCAGTAGACGAGTGCCTGGACGTTGTCCGCCATGATCTCGCTGACGAAGACCTGCGCGCCCGCGATCCGGACGCCCTCGACGGTGTCCTGCTGCACGATCCCCCGGCGGGCCGCACACTGGGTGCACAGCGTCACCGAGCCGCTCGCGAGGATCGCCTCCAGCAGGTCCGGAAGCGGTGCCGCGTGCGGCAGTTCGAACTCCGCCGCCCGCCCCGGCAGGGCGAACCAGGAGGACTCCCCGGTCAGCCAGAGCGAGACCTCGATCCCGCTGGCGACGGCCACCGCCGCGACGGTGAACGCCTGCGAACACCGCTCCGGCGCATCGGCCCCGGCGGTGACCTTGATGACGAGTTTCTTCGACATGGCGCCACCTTAGAGGGCTCGCGGCCCCCGCTCGCCGTCATCCCGGGATCCCTTGGGGAAACCTTGGACGGCGGAGGAGAATCGGCGCGAACGATGACGTGGTGGGGCTCACCGCGACCGGTCGATGACCGGCGGATAGAGTGAGCGGCAGCAAAATCCACCACACTGTCGCCGCCTGGGAGCCACCCGTGTCCGGTCTGGAAATCTTCTTCGACGGTCTGCTGGCCCTCATGGCCGTGCTGATCACCTGGTTCGCCATCTTCTCGGTGATGAAGCTCTACCAGGGCCAGCGCTGATCCTGCCGTACGGTTGAGGCAGCCCACACCGACGACGACAGCGACCAGGAACATGATCGAGATCCCCTCCGACCTCCACAAGGACGTCGTCCCGCTCGCCTTCCTCCTCGGCACCTGGGAGGGCGCGGGCGTCTATGCCCCGTTGCCAGATGAAGAGGGCCCTGGCGCCGAGAAGTGCAACTTCGGCCAGGAGATCGTGATCCGGCACGACGGCCGGCCCTTCCTGGAGTTCCGCTCCCGCACCTGGGTGCTGGACAACGAGGGCGAGAAGGTCCGCCCGCTGGAGAACGAGCACGCGTTCTGGCGCATCACCAGCAACCACGACGGCACCAGCGGCGTCCGCGGGATCGAGATCTCGTCCGTCCGCGACGACGGCACCGTGGAGATCTGGTACGGCGAGCTGGCCGACGGCAAGCCGCAGATCGACGTCTCCACGGACGCGGTCGCCCGGATCGAGGGCTCGCCGGAGTACTCGGGCGGCAAGCGGCTGTACGGCTTCGTCAACGAGGAGCTGCTCTGGGTCGGCGAGAAGGCTGCCCCGAACGTGCCGCTGCGCCCGTACATGTCGGCCCAGCTGAAGAAGGTGCTCAGCCCGGCCCAGCTGATCAAGGACATCAACGACCTGCCGGACGACGGCATCGCGTTCTTCAAGTGAGCCCGGCGCTCCGCTGAGCGGTACGGCTTTCGCGTGAGGTAGGGACCGGCCGCCGGCCGGTCCCTACACTTGCCTCAGGACCCCCGACCTTGGCAGGGACAGCACCGTGGCGGACACCGGCACCACCGACTGGCAGCTCTCCGGCGACTGGAAGGCCGACCTGCGCGAACGCGGCTACCGGCTGACCCCGCAGCGGCAGCTCGTACTCGAAGCCGTCGACCGCCTCGACCACGCCACCCCCGACGAGATCCTCTGCCACGTCCGGCAGACCGCCAGCGGCGTCAACATCTCCACCGTCTACCGGACCCTGGAGCTGCTGGAGGAACTCGGCCTGGTCTCGCACGCCCACCTCGGCCACGGCGCCCCGACCTACCACCTGGCCGGCCGCCACCACCACCTGCACCTGGTCTGCCGGGACTGCGACAAGGTCTCCGAGACCGGCACCGAGATCGCCGAGCCGCTGATCCGCAGCCTGCGCGAACAGCACGGCTTCGACACCGACCTCAAGCACTTCGCCATCTTCGGCCGCTGCGCCGACTGCACCGCCAAGCTCGCGGACGGCCGGTCGTAAGCTGGCCGGTATGAAGAGCCCGCTGCTGAGCCTGCCCGGAGCCGTCCCCGCCGAAGGCGCCGACGAGGGCGTCGCCGCCCACTACGGCGACATCTTCCGCGAGCAACGCAACCTCGCGCGGGGCACGGGCTTCGTGGACCTCTCGCACCGCGGCGTGCTCACCGTCACCGGCCAGGACCGCCTGGCCTGGCTGCACCTGCTGCTCACCCAGCACGTCAGCGCGCTGGCGCCGCAGGAGGCCACCGAGGCGCTGGTGCTCTCCCCGAACGGGCACGTCGAGCACGCGCTCTACCTGGTCGACGACGGCACCACCACCTGGGCGCACGTCGAGCCGGGCACCCAGGAGGCGCTGCTGGGCTACCTGGAGAGCATGAAGTTCTTCTACCGGGTGGAGGTCGCCGACGCGACCGCCGAGTACGCCGTGGTGCACCTGCCGGCGGGCTCCACCGCCTCCGTCGAGGGCGCCGCGGCGGTGCGCGAACTCCCGTACGGGCGCGACCTGTTCGTGCCGCGCGCCGAGCTGGCGAAGCTGACCGCCGGGTACGGCCCGGCGGCGGGGGTCTGGGCGTACGAGGCGCTGCGGATCGAGGGCCACCGGCCGCGGCTGGGCTTCGAGACCGACCACCGGACCATCCCGCACGAGGTGGACTGGCTGCGCACCGCCGTCCACCTGCAGAAGGGCTGCTACCGCGGACAGGAGACCGTCGCCCGGGTGCACAACCTGGGCCGGCCGCCGCGCCGCCTGGTCTTCCTGCACCTGGACGGCACCGAGGAGACGCTGCCCCCGCACGGGACGCAGGTGCGGCTGGCCGCGGAGCCGGACGGGCGCCCGCTCGGCTTCGTCACCTCCTCGGCCCGCCACCACGAGCTGGGGCCGATCGCGCTGGCGATCGTCAAGCGGAACGTCCCGGTGGACGCGGTGCTGCTGGCCGGGACGGTGCCGGGCACCCAGGACGTGATCGTCCCGCAGTAGCCCGTGCGCCCGGCTGCGGTCAGACCTCCACGAGGACGGTGAACGGGCCGTCGTTCACCAGCGCCACCTGCATGTCGGCGCCGAACCGGCCCGTCTCCACCTTGGCGCCGAGCGCGCGCAGTCGGGCGACCACCTCGTCCACCAGGGGCTCGGCGACCGGGCCGGGGGCGGCGGCGTTCCAGGTCGGGCGGCGGCCCTTGCGGGCGTCGCCGTAGAGGGTGAACTGGCTGATCACCAGCAGCGGGGCCCCGAGGTCGGAGCAGGACTGCTCGACGCCCTCGTCGTCGGCGGGCAGCAGCCGCAGCGTCCACAGCTTGCGGGCCAGCTGGGCGGCCTTGGCCGGGGTGTCCTCGTGGGTGACGCCGACCAGGACGCAGAGTCCGGGCCCCTCGATCGCGCCGACGGTCTCTCCGGCCACGGTCACCCTGGCCTCGGTCACTCGCTGCACCACTGCTCGCATGCCGCCATTGTGCCGGAGGCCCGGAGCGTGCCCGACGGGCACCCGGCGCCGTGCCCGACGGGCACCCGGGGCGTGCGGGAGGGGCGCGTGTACAGGTGGTGCACGCTGGGTGGTGCGCGCCTGCGCGGGGTCGGGCGCCGCTCTTCCTGCGGAAAGGTCCGGTCATATCAGCCACCCCCGTTCGCCAGGGGGCCGTTCGGGTGCACGGGCGGTGCGCCCGCGCCGGGCGGGGTGGCACGCTGGTGGACCGTACGGAGGGCCCGGCGCGCCATATGGTCCGCCGCACCGGGCCGGGCTCGGCCGGGCGGTCGAGCCCGTAGGTCAGGCGTTCTGGCGGCATCGCCCCGGTGGGTGGTTCCGGCCGGGAACCGGAACCTTCGGGGGCGGCCGGGCGTGCCAACGGACGGGACGCGTGAGCCCGTCGGGGGACGGGCCGGACCGGCGGCAGGGACGCAGTGCCGCGAGCGGGCGGGATCGGACGACGGCAGGTGGGTTGGTTGATGGACGCGAGCAGCGCGGCGTGGGACCGGTCCGGGCACGTGGCGGAGGTCGCCGGGGGCGCCGGGGCCCTGGGCACGGCGATAGAGCCCGATCTGGAGCGGCTGGGCCTGGACCAGCTGCGGATCCTGCGCCGGGAGACCCTGGAGCAGGAGGCCGACCTCTCCTACCTGCGGCGGCTGCTGCACGGGCGGATGGACATCCTGCGCGCCGAACTCGACCGCCGGCCCGGCGGTCCGGTCCGGGCGGCCGGGCCGGCCGGGGCGGGCGGCGCCGACGGGCCCCCCGGCGACCTGCTCGACCGCCTCCCGGCCATCCTGACCGACGCGCCCTCCACCGTGCGGCGCTCGGCCCGGCACGTCACGCTCGGGCCGCCGCGCGGCCACGAGTCCCAGCTGGAGGCGGCCGAACTGATGGGGGACGTCCAGCTCGCCGACCTGGCCGCGCACCCGGCGGAGGAGCTGCTGGCCGCGCTGGAGCGGCTGCGCGCGCACGAGCGCGAGGTGTCCGGGCGGCGGCAGCGGCTGCTGCGGACGGCCGACGGTTGCAGCGCGGAGATCACCCGCAGGTACCGTGATGGGGAAGCACGGGTCGAGGACCTGCTCGCAGGGGGGCCGCTCTGACCGGGTGAGGTACCACGGGCGGGCGGGGCCCGGCTCGCCCCCCGGTCCACCCTCACCCCCGGAAGGCTCCCGCCATGTCCCAGTCCGCCACCCCGCCCGTCGTCCTCGCCGAGGTCATACGCTCGGGCTTCACCGAGGGCCGCCACCACGGCTCCCTGGTGCTGCTCGCCGCCGACGGCTCGGTGGAGTTCGCGCTCGGCGACCCCGACGCGCCGGTCTTCCCCCGGTCGACCGCCAAGCCGTTCCAGGCGGTGGCCACGCTGCGGGCCGGGCTGGCGATCGAGGGCGAGCTGCTGGCGCTGGCCGCCTCCAGCCACTCCGCGGAATCGTTTCACCTCGACGGTGTCCGGACCATCCTGAGCTCCGCGGGGCTCGACGAGTCCGCCCTGCGCACCCCTGCCGACCTCCCGCTCGACGAGACCGAGGCGGAACTGCTGCTCGGCTCCGGCGGCCGCCGCGCCCCCGTCCTGATGGACTGCTCCGGCAAGCACGCCGGCTGGCTGGCCGCCTGCGTCGCCAACGGCTGGGACACCGCGAGCTACCTCGACCCCGGGCACCCGATCCAGCGGCTGGCCCGCGAGGCCCTGGAGGAGGGCACCGGCGAGACCGCCACGCACGCCGGGGTGGACGGCTGCGGCGCGCCGCTGCTGGCCGTCACGCTGACCGGCCTGGCACGCGGCTACCGCGGCCTGGTGCTGGCCGCCGAGGGCACGGCGCCCCGCCGGGTGGCCGACGCGATGCGCGCCCACCCCGAGTACGTGGCCGGCACCCGCCGGGCCGACACCTGGCTGATGCGGGCCGTCCCCGGCGCGCTGTCCAAGATGGGCGCCGAGGCCGTCCAGGTGGTGGCGCTGCCGGACGGGCGGGCGCTCGCCTTCAAGATCGACGACGGCGGCGAGCGGGCCCGCGGTCCGGTGCTGGCGGCCGCGCTGCGCCGGCTCGGGGTGACCGGCGCGGACGAGACCGTCGAGCGGATCGGGGCGGCCCCGCTGCTGGGCGGCGGTGCCCCGGTCGGGCAGGTGCGGGCGGCCTTCTAGCGGCCTCCGCGGCCTCCCTCGGCCGCCCCGGGGTGCGCCGGCGGCCTCCCCGGGGCCTGCCAGGGGCCTGCCGGCGGCCTTCCAGGGGATGCGGGGAGGCCGGAGGCGGCCGTCGGCGTGCGGGCGGAGCGGCGGCGGTGCACGGTGGACCGGGGGCCGTCGCACAGCTGAGGGAGTCCGCCATGACTGACCACGTGTACCGGGTGACCGAGATCGTCGGATCCTCGACCGAGAGCGTCGACGCCGCGATCCGCAACGGGGTGGAGCGGGCCTCCCGGACGCTGCGCAACCTCGACTGGTTCGAGGTGACGCAGGTCCGGGGCCACCTGGAGGACGGCGGGGTGAAGCACTACCAGGTCGGGCTGAAGCTCGGCTTCCGGCTGGAGGACTGAGCCCGCTTCCGCGGCCCGCCCAGGCCCGTCCGCAGCCCCGCCGCGCCGGCCCCGCGCCCGGTCAGCGTTCGGGCAGCACCAGCGGCACCCCGGTGCGCGGGTGCGCCAGCACCTCGACCGGGTGGCCGTACACCTCGCTGAGCAGCGGGGCGCGCAGCACCTCGGCGACCGGCCCGTCCGCGACCGTCGCCCCGGCGTTCAGCAGTACCACCCGGTCCGCGTAGGCCGCCGCCAGGGACAGGTCGTGCAGCACCACGACCACGCCGTCCCCGGCGGCGGCGCGTTCCCTGGCGACCCGCAGCACCAGCTCCTGGTGGCGCAGGTCCAGGGCGGCGGTCGGCTCGTCCAGGAGCAGCAGCGACGCGCGCTGGGCCAGCACCCGGGCCAGTGCCACCCGGGCCCGCTCGCCGCCGGACAGCGCGGTGAACGGGCGCCCGGCGAAGGCGGCGGACTCGGTGGCGGCCATCGCCTCGGCGACCACGGCCTCGTCCTCGGCGGCGGACGCCGTGCCGGTCCAGGGGGCGCGGCCCATCCGGACCACCTCGTCGGCGGGGAACGGGAAGGACAGCGCGGCGGACTGCGGCAGCAGCGCGCGGTGCAGGGCGAGCTCGGCGGCGCCGTAGCCGGCCAGCGGGCGGCCGCGCAGCCGGACCTCGCCGCCGTCCGGCCGGACGTCGCCGGCCAGGACGGACAGCAGGGTGGACTTGCCGGCGCCGTTCGGCCCGAGCAGCGCGACCACCTCTCCGGCGGCGACCCGCACCGACGCGCCGTCCAGCAGGGCGCGCCCGCCGATGGTCAGCCGGACGGTCTCGGCGGTCAGCAACTCGGTTCCGGGCAGGGGCCGTTCGGGCACCTGCCGGGGGGTTCGCAATCTCATGCCCAGCCTCCCTGCCGACTCCTGGTCCGGCGCAGCAGCCAGAAGAAGAACGGACTGCCGATCAGTGCGGTGAGCACCCCGAGCGGCAGCTCGGCCGGCTCGGCGACGGTGCGGGCGGCGAGGTCGGCGGCCACCAGGACCAGCGCGCCGCCGAGCGCCGAGGCGGGCAGCAGGAAGCGGTGGCCGGGCCCGGCCAGCATCCGCAGCAGGTGCGGGACGACCAGCCCGACGAAGCCGATGATGCCGCTGACCGCGACGGCCGCGGCGGTGAGCAGCGCGACGACGGTGATCAGCACCAGCCGCATCCGCTCGACGTCCACCCCGAGGTGGCGGGCCGGGCGTTCGCCGAGGGCCAGCAGGTCCAGCTTGCGGGCGTACAGCGGGGCGACGGCCAGGCCGACGGCGGCGAACGGCAGGACGGCGAGCACCTTGCCCCAGGTGGCCTGGGAGAGCGAGCCGAGTTGCCAGAAGGTGACCTGGCTGATCGCGGCGGAGTCGGCGGTGAACAGGAAGATCCCGATCAGCGCGCCGCAGAAGGCGTTCACGGCGACCCCGGTGAGGATCAGCGTGACCACCTCGGTGCGGCCGCCGGAGCGGGCCATCAGGTACACCGCGAAGACGGTCAGCAGGCCGCTGGCGAAGGCGAAGGCGGTGATCGTCCAGCTGCCGAGGGCGTCCAGGCCGAGCACGATGCAGGCCACCGCGCCGACCGCGCCGCCCGAGGAGACGCCGATCACGGCGGGCTCGGCCAGCGGGTTGCCGAACACGCCCTGCATCAGCGCCCCGGCGCAGCCGAGCGAGCCGCCGACGAGCAGGGCGAGCACCACCCGGGGGAGCCGGACGTTCCACAGCACCGACTCGGGCACCCGGTCCAGGGCGTGCCCGCCGAGGCCGAGCCGGTGGGCGGCGGAGGCCAGGATGTCACCGAGCGGGATGCGGTAGGCGCCGATGCCGGCGGCGAGCAGGGCGCAGAGCACCAGGGCGGCGGCGAGCCCGGCGGTGATCAGGGTGGTCCTGCTGACGGCGGGCGCGGTCTTCGCCCGTACGGCGGTGGTCACTTGGCGTCCGCCGGGTAGAGCTGGGCGGCGATCTCGCGGAGCACCTGGGGGGTGCGCGGGCCGTAGCTGAGCAGTTGGCCGTCCTCGATCGAGACGATCCGGCGGTCGAGGCCGGCCGGGGTCTGGGCGACGCCGGGCAGCTTGAGCAGGCCGTCGACGCCGCCGACCGAGTCCAGGCCCTTGCTCATCACGAGGATGGCGTCGGGCGCGGCCTTGACCAGGGCCTCGCTGGTGAGCGGGGTGAAGTCGCCGGTGAGGCCGGCGGCGGTGCCGGCGTCCTGGCCGCCGACCGCCTCGATCAGCGAGCCGGCGCCGGAGGCGGGCCCGCCGAGCAGGTAGACGGAGGCGCTGCCGCGCAGGTAGAGGAAGGCGACCTTGGGGTGGCGGGCGGCGGCCGGGGCGGCGGCCCTGGCCTCGTCGATCCGCTGTTCGGTGCGTTCCTTCAACTGCCGTCCGGCGTCCGGGACTCCGAGGGCGGCGGCGACGGTGTCGATGCGCGGGCCGACGTCGGCGAGCCGCTTGGCGTCGTCCAGGACGAGCAGCGGGACGCCGGCCGCGCGGATCTGCGCGATGGCCTCGGCCGGGCCGGTGGAGCGGTCGGCGAGGACGACGGTGGGGTGCAGCGACAGCACGCCCTCGGCGGACACGTCGTGGGCCTGGGTGATCACCGGCAGGGCGGCGGCCTGCTGGAAGGTGGTGGAGACGTCCCGGGCGACCACCTTGGGGCCGAGGCCGAGGCTGAACACCAGCTCGGAGAGGCTGCCGTTGAGCGGGATGATCCGCTCGGCGCTGGTGACGGTGACCTGGCGGCCGTCGACGGAGGCGGTGGTGGCCGGGAGCTGCGGGACGGGCTCGACGGGCAGCGGTTCGACCGCGTCGGGGGCCCGGGAGGAGCTCGCCGCGGCCGCTCCGCCGGCGGTGCCGGACGGGCCGCAGGCGGTGAGGGCGAGCAGCAGGCCGAGGGCGAGCAGCAGGAGGGCGGGCCCGCGGGCCGCCCCGGTTCGGATCGTACTGCTGCTCAACGCGCTTCCCTTCACTGGGAGTTGTCGCCGCTCTGGTCCTGGTGGAGGGGTCGCGGCGGGACTCTTGACTCATATATTAGGTTAGCCTTACCTGAGTTCCGCAAGGGGGTCGGCGCCACGCCCGACCCCTCCCTTGCCGCGTCCTTCACCGCCACTGACCGCACCTCGCCGAGGAGTGATCCGCCGTGCCCCTGTCCAGCCGGCTCCGCCGTCTGGCCGCCACCCTGGTGGCCGCCCTCGCCGCCCTGCTGGCGGTGGGCCTGTCGCCCGGCCCGGCGCACGCGGCGGAGGGCAAGGTCGCCGGCGGACGGCTGGACTGGGGCATCAAGCAGTCCTTCCTGACATACATCACCGGGCCCATCGCCAAGGGGAGTTGGACGCTCAACGGCGGCGCGGCCACGGTCGGCGGCAGCACCTTCCGGTTCCACTCCGCGACCGGCGGCTACGACCCGGCGACCGGTGCGCTGACCGCCGCCTTCTCCGGCGGGGTCCGGTTCACCGGGCACCAGGAGAACGGCGCCAACGCGCTCGACCTGAGCCTCGGCCGGCTCACCGTCCGGGCCGTCCAGGGCGGCGCGGCCGGGCTGTACGCCGACGTCAGCAGCAAGTCCAAGGACACCGGGCAGGTCAGCAGCGCGAGCCAGGCCAAACTGGCCGAGCTCTCACTGGCCGGCGTCGACCTGCGCGGCGCGGCCGGCACCCTGACGCTCAGCAACGTGCCGGGCACCCTCACCGACGCCGGGGCCAAGGCCTTCGGCAACTTCTACCCCGCCGGGACGGCCCTGGACCCGCTCACCCTCTCGGTCAACCTGCCCGCCGCGCAGCCGACTTCGTCGACCCCGTCGCCGACCGCCGCGGCCACCCCCTCGGCGGCCGCCGTGCCGACGCCGTCGGCGACCGCCGAGACCCCGACCGCCCCGCCCGTCGCCCAGGCCCCCGCCCGGACCGAGTTCGCGAACGGCGCCCTCGACTGGGGCGTGCGCCGCACCTTCCGCGACTACGTCACCGGCGCGATCGCCCAGGGCCGCTGGGAACTCGGCGCCGGCGCGGCGGACGGCGGCGCCTACTTCCGCTGGACCCCGGCCAAGGGCGGCTACGACCCCGCCAACGGCGACCTCACCGCTGCCTTCACCGGCACCGTGCGCTTCACCGGCCTGCGCAGCGGCGACACCTACGGCCTGGACCTCACCCTCGCCAACCCGGGCGTCACCGTGGCCGGAGGCCAGGGCCGACTGGTCGCGGACGTCTCCGGCCGGACCCCGGACGGCGCCACCCAGCAGCTCACCGGCGTCGAGCTGGCCGCCTTCGACCCGGCCGGCCTCAAGCCCGAGGGCGGCCTGCTGAAGGCCGTCGAGGTGCCGCTGAAGCTCACCGAGGGCGGCGCCAAGGCCTTCGGCGGCCTCTACCCGGCCGGCACCGAGATGGACCCGCTGAGCTTCGCCGTCGCGCTCGACCCGGCCGCCGCGCTGCCCCCGCTGCCCGACCTCGGCAGCGCCCCGGCCACCGCGCCGAGCGCCACCGCGACCCCCGCCACCGGCCCCTCCGCCGCGCCCGTCGCCGCCGCCTCCTCCCCGGGCGGCTTCCCGGTGGCGGCCGTGGCCGGCGGCGCCGTGCTGGTGGCCGCGCTCGCCGTGACCGGCGGCCTGCTCGTCCGGCGCCGCCGCGCGGCCGCCGCGTCGGGCGCGGGCGCCGACGGCGGCCCCGGTGCCGCGCCGGGCCCCGGCGACGCGGCCTGACACCCCGGAGCGTCCCCCCGCTCCCTCCCCCCGCCCCATCCGAACGGAGTACCCACCATGTCCCGCAACCGCACCCGGCTGGCCGCCCTCGCGGCCGCCACCGCCGGCCTCGGCCTGACCGCCCTCGGCGCCCCCGCACTGGCCTTCGGCGCGGGTGGTCCCGGCAGCGTCACGTACGACACCGGCTCGCTGGACTGGGGCGTGAAGGCCAGCTTCCGCAGCTACGTCAGCGGCCCGGCCTCCCAGGGCGGCGCCATCGAACTGACCGGCGGCGCCACCACCAACGCCGACGGCACCTTCCACTTCGGCCTGGCGAACGCCACGTACGACCTCGCCACCCACGCGCTGAGCTCCTCCTTCACCGGCGGGGTCCGCTTCACCGCCCACCACGGCGCGCTGGACGTCGCCCTCAGCGACCTCAAGGTCACCACCGCCGGGACGACCGGCACGCTCACCGCCGACACCGCCTCCAAGGAGTCGATGGGCGCCACCGAGGTCACCCGACGGGACGACGTGCCGCTGGTGACGTTCACCGTCGGGCGGGACACCACCACCGGGGTGCCGACGGCGGCGAAGCTGACCGAGCAGGGCGCCAAGGCCTTCGCGGGCTTCTACGCGGCCGGGGCGGACATGGACCCGCTGTCGCTGCTGCTGAAGCAGAGCCCGGCGACGCCGTCGCCGACCGCCACCGCTTCGCCGACGGCCCCGACCCCGACGTCGACGCCGTCCGCCACGGGCACGCCGACCGCCTCGCCGTCCGCCACCGGCACGCCGACGGCCACGCCCTCCGCCACGCCGTCGGCCACCTCGACGCCGTCCGCGACGCAGTCGCCGAGTGCCACCGCCTCGCCGTCCACGAGCGCCACCCCGTCCGCGACCGGGACCCCGGCGCCCACCGGCGCCCCCGGCCGGCTGCCCGTGCTGAACGGTACCCTCGACTGGACGGTCAAGGAGAGCTTCCGCGCGTACCTGGCCACCCCGATGGCGAGCGGCAAGGTCGAGTTCGGCGGCGGCGCGGCCGACTACCGCTTCGGCGGCGCCACCGGCGGCTACAACACCGCCGACCACTCGCTGACCGCCGCCTTCGACGGCTCGGTCCGCTTCCTCGGCCACCCCGGCAAGGACGGCTGGGCGCTCGACACCACGCTCTCCAAGCTGGGCCTGACGATCGACCAGGGCGGCGCCTTCCTGACCGCCGACGTGAACGGCAAGTCCCCCGACGGCAAGGCGACGTCGCTGAGCGGCGCGCGGATCGCCAAGCTGGACGTGCCCGCCTCCGCCCTGAAGCCGGTCAACGGCGTGGTGACGCTCTCCGGCGTCCCGGCCACGCTCACCGCCGAGGGTGTCCCGGTGTTCTCCAACTACCCGGCGGGCACGGCCCTGGACCCGGTCAGCGCCACCCTGGCGTTCGACAAGGACGCCAAGCTGCCGGCCACCCCGCCGACCGCCGGGTCCGGGTCCGGTGCCGGTGCCGGTGGCGCCAACCAGCCTGCCGGAGGCCAGGGTTCGGGCACCGGCACGGTCGGCGGCGCCTCGCTGACCACCGGCGGCGGCCTGACCGGTGCGGGCAGCGCGGGCGGTGCGGGCGGCGTGCTGGCCGCCACCGGTTCGGAGACCCCGGTGGTCCCGCTGCTGGCCACCGCGGCCGGTCTGCTGCTGGTCGGCGGCAGCGCCACCGTGCTGGTGCGCAACCGGCGCGGCGCGCGCTCCTGACGCACCCCCGGGACGCGCGGCGGCCCCGGCGAGCAACCGCTCGCCGGGGCCGATCCGTTGGCGCACCCGGGCGGGTGCGCCTCAGGAGAAACGTTCAGGCGCTCAGGGGGTAGCGCGCGTCCAGGTCCCGGAAGACCGCGCCGTTGAGCACGAAGGCCCGCTTGCACTCCTCGACCACCCGGCGCCGCTCCACCTCGTCCATCGCCAGCCCGGCGGCGTCCAGCCGGGCCCGGTACTCGCGCTTGAAGGCGGCCGGATTGTCGACCTCCTCGAAGACGTAGAACCGCACGCCGTCGCCCTTGCGCTCGAAGCCCCAGGTCTTCTCGGCGATGCCGCGGATGATCTGACCGCCGGACAGGTCGCCCAGGTAGCGGGTGTAGTGGTGCGCGATGTACCCGGCCGGCCACGTCTCGGCCAACTCCTCCACCCGCGCGACGTACGCGGCGGTGGCGGGCAGCGGCGCCAGGCCGTCCCGCCAGTCCGGCCCGCGCAGGTGCGCCAGGTCGCGCTCGATGGCGGCGGTGCGCAGCAGCGCCCGGTCGATGAAGGGCCCGGCGAGCGGGTGCTCGGCCAGGTGTCCGGCGCGGTTCTCCAGGGCCCGGTAGACGTACCAGAGCTGGCCGGTGAGGTCGGCGTAGGCCTCGACCCCGAGCCGTCCGCCCAGCAGGTGGCTCATGAACGAGGACTGCTCCGCAGCCTCGTGCTCCTCGCTGCTGGCGGTGCGGAGCGCGGTGGAGAACGGGACGGGCTCGGGCGTGGGCATGCGGCCTCCAGGATCGGATTCGGCCCCGACTGTTTTGGTTAGCCTAACCTAACAAGCCGCCTTGCCGACAGGCTGTCGGCAAGACGGCCGCGCCCGGCCCCGGACACGGCGAAGGCCGGGGCCCGCGGACGAATCCGCGAACCCCGGCCTCCGGCTGCCCCGACCTACCTCGAACTGCTCAGAACTATCTGATCGAACGAGATCGGAACGACGGCTCAGTGACCGCCCTGCTCCGCCAGACGCTTGATCGAAGCGGTGACCTCGGCCTCGGCCTCGGCGCGGCCGACCCAGTTGGCGCCCTCGACGGACTTGCCGGGCTCCAGGTCCTTGTAGACCTCGAAGAAGTGCTGGATCTCCAGGCGGTCGAACTCCGACACGTGGTGGATGTCCCGCAGGTGCTCCCAGCGCGGGTCGGTGGCCGGAACGCACAGCAGCTTGTCGTCGCCGCCGGCCTCGTCGGTCATCTGGAACATGCCGATGGCACGGCACTTGATGAGGCAACCCGGGAAGGTCGGCTCGTCCAGGATCACCAGCGCGTCCAGCGGGTCGCCGTCCTCGCCGAGCGTGCCCTCCACGTAGCCGTAGTCGGCCGGGTAGCGGGTCGAGGTGAAGAGCATCCGGTCGAGCCGCAGCCGGCCGCTCTCGTGGTCGACCTCGTACTTGTTACGAGAGCCCTTCGGGATTTCGATAAGGACGTCGAATTCCAACGGTTCCTCCAAGGTAGGGACTGACAGAATCCAAGTGTCTCCTACGGGAGTGAGTGCTCAGGAAAGGGGCCGGTCGGTGGGAACAGGGGTCGGGGCGGCGCGCCGCCGCAGGGGGACGGCCGCGGGACTGTTCGGAGCGGCCCTGCTGGTCGCCGGAACGGTCCTGACCTCGGGCGGAGCGTACGCGCAGCCCTCCCCGGGCCCCGGCGGCCACAGCACCGAGCACGGCGAGGGCGACGGCCGCGACGGCGGGAAGGGCGGCCGGGGGAGGGGCGACGGCAAGCCCAGGCCGGGCGACACCCCGGCCACCCGCCCGGGCGAACAGCTCACCGCCCCCGGCACCACCGGCGGCTCCACGCCCACCGGCACCGGCTCCACGGGCCCCACCGGCTCGGCCCCCGCCCCGGGCGGCGGCGCCCGCCCGGCCCCCGCCCCCGGCGCCGTCCTGGCCACCGTCGAGGCCGGCGGCCCCGCCGCCGCACCCACCGCCCAGGGCCTCCAGCAGGCGCTCGCCGCCGCCGTCGCCGACAAGAGCCTCGGCACCGTCACCTTCGCCGTCGCGGACGCCGCCGACGGCCAACTCCTGTACGGCTCCGGCGAGAACACCCCGGCCACCCCCGCCTCCACCACCAAGCTGGCCACCGCGATCGCGGCCCTGTCGCTGATCCCCGGCGACACCCGGCTGACCACCCGGGTGGTCCGGGGCGCGGACCCCGGCACGATCACCCTGGTCGGCGGCGGCGACCCGACGCTCACCGCACTGCCCGCCGACCAGGTCCAGATCGGCGGCCGGGCGGCCGACGCCGACACCGCCCCCGCCTCGCTCGACGCCCTGGCCCGGCAGACCGCCGCCGCCCTCAAGGCCGCCGGCACCACCACCGTCAAGCTCGACTACGACCTGTCGATGTACGCGGGCAACCCGCAGCACAAGAACCACGACGGGCAGAACATCGCCCTGGTCGTCCCGTTGATGGTCGACGAGGCCAAGGTGGACCCCAAGAGCCGTGACGATGCGCCGGCACGGGTCGCCGACCCGGCCGGGAAGGCCGCCGAGATCTTCGCCGCTCTGCTCAAGGCCCAGGGCGTCACCGTCGACGGCACGGCCAGGCCCGCCGCCGCCCCGGCCGCTTCCGCCGCCCCCGTCCTCGGCCGGGTGGACTCGCCGACCGTCGCCCGGCTGGTCGAGCGCATGCTCACCACCTCCGACAACCAGATCGGAGAGGCGATGGCCCGTCAGGCGGCCCTCGCCGCGGGCCAACCGGCCAGCTTCGAGGGCGCCGCCACCGCCGTCACCCGGGAACTCGCCAAGCTCGGCGTGCCGATGGCGGGCGTGTCCCTGAACGACGGCAGCGGACTGCACCCGGGCAACGCCGTCCCGCCGGCCGTCCTCGTCCGACTCCTCGCCCTGGCCGCCTCCGACCAGCACCCGACCCTGCGCCCGGTCCTCACCGGCCTGCCCATCGCCGGCTTCACCGGCACTCTCGGCAAGCGCTACGGCACCGGCTCGGGCGCCGCCGACGCGGCCGGCCTGATCCGTGCCAAGACCGGGACCCTCAGCGGCGTCAACACCCTCGCCGGCACCGTCGTCGACGCCGACGGCCGCCTCCTCGCCTTCGCCGTCATGACCCGCACCACCGCCCCCGCCGACACCGCGCGCGCCGCCATGGACCGCATCGCCGCCCGCCTCGCCGCCTGCGGCTGCCACTGACCCGCCCCCGCCCGCCCGCGGCCCCCGCCCCGCCGGGGGCGGGGTGAGGGTGTTCGTGGCGGGTGGCTGCCGCTGGTGGGTGGGAGCACGTACGGTGAGGGCATGACGAGCGCGAGTGGCGGTGCTGGCATGGTCGACTGGAATCTCGCGGTCGCAACCGCGACCAGGTTGGTGCGGCCGGGGCCGGAGGTGAGTCGGGCGGAGGCGGCGGCCGTGGTCGCCGAACTGCGCCGGCACGCGCTGGAGGCCGAGGAGCACGTCCGGGCGTTCACGGGGATGCGGTCGAGCAGTCTGACGGCGGCCACCGCGACGCCGGTGCTGGTGGTGGACCGCCCGGGCTGGGTGCGGGCGAACGTGGCCGGCTTCCGCACGGTGGTCCAGCCGCTGGTGGAGAAGCTCCAGGCGCGCCGGGCGAGCAGCCCGACGGCCGGGGTGTTCGGCGCGGTGGGGGAGAAGGCCACCGGGATCGAGGTGGGCGCGCTGCTGGCGTTCCTGTCCGGGAAGGTGCTCGGCCAGTACGAGACCTTCGCCCCGGCGGAGCCTTCGCTGGAGGCCCCGGACAGCCCGGCGGCGCTGTTCGACAAGCCCCGGCTGGGGCCGGAGGGCCCGGGGCCGGGCCGGCTGCTGCTGGTGGCGCCGAACATCGTGCACGTCGAGCGGGAGCTGGACGTCGACCCGTCCGACTTCCGGCTCTGGGTCTGCCTGCACGAGGAGACGCACCGGACGCAGTTCACCGCGGTGCCGTGGCTGCGCGACCACATCCAGTCCGAGGTGCAGTCCTTCCTGGCGGAGACCGACGTGGACCCCGGCGCCCTGCTGGAGCGGCTGCGGGACGCGGCGGGTTCGCTCGGCGGCGGGCTGCCGGGTGCCGGGGGCCGGGACGGCATGCCGTCGGCGGGGCTGATGGAGGTCGTCCAGTCGCCGGCGCAGCGCGAGATCCTGGGCCGGCTGACGGCGGTGATGTCGCTGCTGGAGGGCCACGCGGACGTGGTGATGGACGGGGTCGGCCCGGCGGTGGTGCCGACCGTGGCGGAGATCCGGGAGAAGTTCCAGCAGCGCCGGGACCGCGGGGCGAACCGGCTCGACCTGCTGTTGCGCCGGCTGCTCGGGATGGACGCGAAGCTGCGCCAGTACCAGGACGGTGCGGTGTTCGTGCGCGGGGTGGTGGAGCAGGTCGGCATGGAGGGCTTCAACCGGGTCTGGACCTCCCCGAACACGCTGCCGACCAAGGAGGAGATCCACGATCCGGCCGCCTGGGTCGCCCGCGTCGCCCGCTGAGGCGGGCACGGACGGGGCTCGGACGGGGCTCGGACCCCAAGCGCCGGGCGGTGGTCGGTGGTGGTCAAACCCGCTCGTACGAGTGGTCCAATCGGGCAGACGGAGGGTGAAGATACGTTTCTCCATTCACCCGAACGTGGGACGGTGGTCGTACCGGTGGCGCGGGTGGCGTAGCGGGGTGCTCCTTTCTGCCACCATCTGTGAGCGCCCGGTAACAGGGCGCTCATGAAGCTGCGCGGCCCCGCCGCGCGAGCCGCCGTCCTGTCCCCTCCGTCGAGGAGTCGTCCGCCGTGGGTCCACACCCCGCAGTCGCAGCGATACGCCTGGCCGTCCGCCGCACGCTCACCGACCTCGCCGCCGAGGCCGGTACCACCTTCACCGCGCCCGTGCGTGAGCCCCGCCAGCGTCCGGCCGGGGCGCCCCTGGTGGGCGCCGCCGTCGGCACCACCCTGATCGGCAACGCCGCCCGGCACCCGTCCGGACTGCCCCGGACCCCGGCCGCCCCCGGCTCGCCGCTGGTGCTGGTCGCCGTCAGCGGCGGCGCCGACTCGATGGCGCTGGCCATCGCCGCCGCCTTCGAAGCCCCCAAGATCGGCCTGCGGGTCGGCGCCGTCACCGTGGACCACGGCCTGCAGCCCGGCTCCGCCGACCGGGCCGCCCAGGTGGCCGAACGGCTGCGCTCGCTCGGCCTGGACCCGGTCGAGGCGATCCCGGTGCGCGTCGGCCGGTCCGGCGGCCCGGAGGCCGCCGCCCGGGACGCCCGCTACGCGGCCCTGGACGCGGCCGCCGAGCGGCTCGGCGCGCTCGCGGTGCTGCTCGGCCACACCCGGGACGACCAGGCCGAGACGGTGCTGCTGGGCCTGGCGCGCGGTTCGGGCTCCCGCTCGTTGGCCGGGATGCCGGCGCAGAAGGGCCGCTACCGCCGCCCGCTGCTGGAGCTGGACCGGGCGGCCACCCGGCAGGCCTGCTCCGCCCAGGCGATCCCGGTCTGGGACGACCCGCACAACTGTGATCCCGCCTACACCCGCTCCCGGGTCCGGCACGAGGTGCTGCCGGTGCTGGAGAAGCACCTGGGCGGCGGGGTGGTCGAGGCGCTGGCCCGCACCGCCCGGCTGTTCCGCGACGACGCGGACGCCCTCGACCAGTGGGCCTCCCTGGCCGAACGCGACCTCCGGACGGGTGAGGGCGCCCTGGACGCGGTGAAACTCGCCGAGCTCCCGCCCGCGGTCCGCCGCCGGGTGCTGCGCCGGGCCGCGCTGCGGGCGGGCTGCCCGGCCGGGGACCTGTTCGCGCGGCACCTGGAGACGATCGACCTGCTGGTCACCGGATGGCGCGGCCAGGGGCCGCTGCACCTACCCGGGGGCGTCGAGGCCACCCGCAGGTGTGGCACGCTGGTCTTTCGGCGGCAGGGCGACTGACGGGCGGGCATGTCCCGGGGTAGTCGGCCGCCGGCCACACAGACCCCGAACGTTTGAGGACGTATCCCCGGTGGACCAGAACGACATGGGCGCTGACCTCGCGAAGGTGCTCATCAGCAAGGACGAGATCGACGCCAAGCTCCTGGAGCTGGCCGAGCGCATCGACCGGGACTACGCAGGCAAGGATCTGCTGATCGTCGGCGTCCTCAAGGGGGCTGTGATGGTCATGGCCGACCTCGCCCGGGCCCTGCACTCGCAGGTCACCATGGACTGGATGGCGGTGTCCTCCTACGGCATGGGCACCAAGTCCTCCGGCGTGGTCCGCATCCTGAAGGACCTGGACACCGACATCGCCGGCCGGGACGTCCTGATCGTCGAGGACATCATCGACTCCGGTCTGACCCTGTCCTGGCTGCTGGGCAACCTGAGCTCGCGCGGCCCGGCCTCGCTGGAGGTCTGTGCCCTGCTGCGCAAGCCGGACGCGGCCAAGGTCGAGATCGACGTGAAGTACGTCGGTTTCGACATTCCGAACGAGTTCGTGGTCGGCTACGGCCTGGACTACGCGGAGAAGCTGCGTAACCTGCCCTTCATCGGGACGCTCGCCCCGCACGTCTACGGGGGCTGAGGGCTCCGTTCGGGCTACGGGTGGGAACAGGAGCCGGTTCCCGCCCGTTGGACCGGGGGGACCAAGAACGACGGCCGTGTCGCTGCGCTCCCGCCATGGGCGGGTGCGACTGCGGTACGGTCCATTAAAACCGCTCTTCACATGAGCACCGACCAGGATGCGCCGGCGGCACCCAGCCCGCGGCGCCGCTGAGTGGCAGGAGGGACGGGGCGGCAACGCCCCGCATGGATGGACGTCAAGCGATACTTCCGTGCGCCGATCATGTGGATCGTGCTGGCCGTCCTCGCCGTCATCGTTTTGATGCAGGTCGTTTCGGATTCGAACGGCTACAAGACGGTGGACACCGGTCAGGTCGTCGCGGCGATCGACGCGAAGCAGGTCAAGTCGGCGCAGATCACCACTGGTGACTCGAACACGATCAAGATCCAGCTGAAGGACGGCGCCACGCTGTCCAACGCCGGTACCGGCAAGACGCCGTCCGGCAGCAAGTTCCAGGCCTCGTACATCGGCGACCAGGGTGTTGCGATCGCCGACAAGCTCCAGGCCCAGATCAACGACAACGACCAGAGCACGCTCGCCGAGGGCTACACCATCAGCCCCGAGAAGCAGAGCACCTTCGTCAGCCTGCTGCTGTCGATGCTCCCGATCGTCATCATCGTCCTGGTCTTCCTGTTCCTGATGAATCAGATGCAGGGCGGCGGCTCCCGGGTCATGCAGTTCGGCAAGTCCAAGGCCAAGCTGCTCACCAAGGACACCCCGAAGACGACCTTCGCGGACGTCGCGGGCGCCGACGAGGCGGTCGAGGAGCTCCACGAGATCAAGGAGTTCCTCCAGGAGCCGGCCAAGTTCCAGGCCGTCGGCGCCAAGATCCCCAAGGGTGTGCTGCTCTACGGCCCGCCCGGTACCGGCAAGACCCTGCTGGCGCGTGCCGTCGCGGGCGAGGCCGGGGTGCCGTTCTACTCGATCTCCGGCTCGGACTTCGTCGAGATGTTCGTGGGTGTCGGCGCCAGCCGCGTCCGCGACCTCTTCGAGCAGGCCAAGGCGAACGCCCCGGCGATCGTCTTCGTCGACGAGATCGACGCCGTCGGCCGGCACCGCGGTGCGGGTCTGGGCGGCGGTCACGACGAGCGCGAGCAGACCCTCAACCAGCTGCTGGTCGAGATGGACGGCTTCGACGTCAAGGGTGGCGTGATCCTGATCGCGGCCACCAACCGCCCCGACATCCTGGACCCGGCGCTGCTGCGCCCGGGCCGCTTCGACCGCCAGATCGCGGTCGAGCGCCCCGACCTCCAGGGCCGGCTGGACATCCTCAAGGTGCACCAGAAGGGCAAGCCGATCGCGCCCGACGTCGACCTCTCGGCCGTCGCCAAGCGCACCCCCGGCTTCACCGGCGCGGACCTGTCGAACGTCCTCAACGAGGCCGCTCTGCTGACGGCCCGTTCGGACAAGAAGCTGATCGACAACGGCATCCTGGACGAGGCGATCGACCGCGTCGTGGCCGGTCCGCAGAAGCGCACTCGGATCATGTCCGAGAGGGAGAAGAAGATCACCGCGTACCACGAGGGCGGCCACGCCCTGGTGGCGGCGGCGTGCCCCAACAGCGACCCGGTGCACAAGATCACGATCCTCTCGCGCGGCCGGGCCCTCGGCTACACCATGGTGCTGCCGGACGAGGACAAGTACTCCACCACCCGCAACGAGATGCTCGACCAGCTGGCCTACATGCTGGGCGGGCGCGCGGCGGAGGAGCTGGTCTTCCACGACCCGACCACCGGCGCGTCGAACGACATCGAGAAGGCCACCGCCACCGCCCGGGCCATGGTGACCCAGTACGGCATGACCGAGCGGCTCGGTGCCATCAAGTTCGGCTCGGACAACGCGGAGCCGTTCCTGGGCCGTGAGATGGGCCACCAGCGCGACTACTCGGAAGAGGTCGCCGGGCTGGTGGACGAAGAGGTCAAGAAGCTCATCGAGAACGCGCACAACGAGGCCTGGGAGATCCTGGTCGAGAACCGCGACGTGCTCGACAACCTGGTTCTGGAGCTCCTGGAGAAGGAGACCCTGAACAAGGAGCAGATCGCGGAGATCTTCGCCACGATCGTGAAGCGCCCGGCCCGGCCGGCCTGGACGGGCTCGTCCCGTCGCACGCCGTCCACCCGGCCTCCGGTGCAGTCCCCGAAGGAGCTGGCGCTCACCAACGGCGCCGCCGCGATCGACACCGCCCCGGTGGACATCGTGAAGCTCCCGCCGCTGCCGACGTCGGAGCCGCCCGCCGAGGGCTGATCCCGCGCACCGTACGGAATGGATGCCGCGTCACCGGGGTTTGTACCCTGGAGACGCGGCATCCGTGCTGTTCAGCAAAGTCGTCCCAAGTAAGCGAGGCCCGCATGATCGACCCGGTGACGCTCGACGGTCCACCCACCGTCGGGACCTTCGACCAGAAGCGGGCCGAGAACGCCATCCGCGAGCTGTTGCTCGCCGTGGGTGAGGACCCGGACCGCGAGGGGCTGCTGGAGACCCCGGCCCGGGTCGCGCGCGCCTACAAGGAGATATTCGCGGGCCTCTGGCAGGAGCCCGAGGACGTCCTCACCACCACCTTCGACCTCGGGCACGACGAGATGGTGCTCGTGAAGGACATCGAGCTGACGTCCGTCTGCGAGCACCACCTGGTGCCGTTCCGCGGTGTGGCGCACGTCGGGTACATCCCGTCCGCCAGCGGCAAGATCACCGGCCTGTCCAAGCTGGCCCGGTTGGTCGACGTCTACGCCCGCCGCCCCCAGGTGCAGGAGCGGCTGACCAGCCAGGTGGCCGACGCGCTGATGCGGATCCTGGAGCCGCGCGGGGCGATCGTCGTGGTCGAGTGCGAGCACATGTGCATGTCGATGCGCGGCATCCGCAAGCCCGGCGCCAAGACCATCACCTCGTGCGTCCGCGGCCAGCTGCGCGACCCGGCCACCCGGGCCGAGGCGATGAGCCTCATCATCGGCCGATAGCGGAACGGCCGGCCGGTCCCCTCGGACCGGCCGGCCGTCACCCGGCTGCGTCACCTGCCCGCGTCAGCCGAGCCGCTCGCCGATCCACTCCAGCGAGGACGGCAGCTCACGGGTCCAGCTGTCGAAGTTGTGGCCGCCGTCGTCCAGGTAGAGCGAGTCGACCTTGAACTGCGGGTTGGCCGCGGCGACCTGCTGGGCGTGGTCGACGAACTGGAGGGTCTGCGCGAAGTCGCCCTCCTTGCGGGAGGAGACCACCAGCAGCGAGAGGGCTGGGGCCGGGAGGTTCGTCAGCCGCCAGTCGAGGTCGCTCTGCTGGGCCAGGGCGGCGTCGCCGGCGAACAGGTCACCGCCGGTGAACTGGTCCGCCTTGACCTTGTACTCGCCGTGCAGGCCCACCCCGATGCCGTAGACGTTCGGGAAGCGCATCGCCAGCCGCAGCGCGCAGCTGCCCCCGGTCGAGTAGCCGAAGACGGACCAGGAGGCGGCCGAGCGGCCGGTCCGGTAGCTGGTCCGGAGCGCGTCCGGCAGGTCCTTGGTGAACCAGGTCTCGGCGCGCGGGCCGCCGGGGACGTCCACGCACTCGGTGTCGCGCGGCGGGGCGACGGTCGGGCGGGCCATGACCACGACGGTCGGCGGCATCTTGCCGGACTTCCGCAGCTCGGCCGCGGTGCGCAGGAGCGGCAGCTCCTTGATCAGGTTGAGCGAGGTGCCGGGGAAGCCGGAGATGGCGACCAGGACGGGGAAGCGGACCAGGGCGAACTTCGGGTCGAAGTACTCGGGCGGCAGGTAGACGAACAGCTGGTCGGACAGTCCGGTCTCCTTGCCGGTGACCCGGACCGATTCGACCTTGCCGACCTCCTCGGGCGGGCCCTTGGGCAGGTCGGCGACGGTCTCCAGACCGCCCTCGTCGGTCGGCTGGAGCTGCGTGTCCGAGGCCGGGGCGTCGCCCTTGTGGTTCTCGTTGCTGGTCAGCGCGAGCTTGGCGCTGCCGGGGCTGAGCAGGTCGTCCCACGAGGTGTAGAACCCGAAGGAGTTGTTCACCGCCAGCGCCAGCACGGCCACGACCGCGACTTGAGTGACGGTCAGCAGGCCGATCCGGCCCAGGACGGGCAGCGGGCGCTGGCGCGCCAGTCGCGGCCAGAGCCACAGGGTGGTGACGAGAGCCGCAGCGCCGAGTGCGAGCAGCGAGTTCACCAGCGCTTCGCTGGTCAGTTCCATGCCGTCGGCCTTCCGGTGGGACACTGTCGGTGCACGCCTCATCGTCTGGCGGTCCGTCAGCTCCGGCCACCGCGGCTAGGCTGTCCGGATGCCCGGGCGAGCTGGGAGGGCGGGGGGAGCCGCAGGCAACCGGCGCCCTAGAATGCGGCGTCCACCGTACGTACGGCGTACCGGAGGACCCTGCCGCGCCACGCGGCGGCAGGCCCTCGGCTCCGTCCCCGGCTCCACCGCAGCGCGCCCACGGCACCGGTTTACCGACCGTTTCCGGGTCCTTGGTATGCGCATTGCCTGATGAAGGAAAAGGCATTGAAGGTCCATCACACGTGCTCCCCCGGAGTGACCGGACGGCGTCCCGCAGCCTCTACGCTGAGCTTCCATGAGCGTTCCCGTGTCCGTTGAGCCGAGCCCCGAGCAGCCGCGTCGTCGACGCGGCCTGCAGACGCTTCGCACCCAGGCGGCGGCTGTTCCGAGGGCCTGGCTGCCCGGCGCGGTCGGGTACGCCTGTCTGCTGATCGGCCTGGTCGACATCGCCAGCGCGGTGTTCCCCAAGCTCCGGCACTCCAAGATGCACACCTTCACCGGGCAGCTGCCCGGCGGCACCACCTCGCTGGCCGCGGTCGGGACGATGATGGTCGGCCTGCTGCTGGTGCTGCTCGCGCACGCGCTGCGCCGGCGCAAGCGGCGGGCCTGGCGGGCGGTGTGCGTGCTGCTGCCGGTCGGCGCCGCGCTGCACATCGTGCGCTGGCACCAGGTCGGCCCGGCGGTGGTCTCGCTGGCGGTCTTCGTGGTGATGCTGGTGCACCAGCGCGAGTTCTACGCCAAGGCCGACCCGCGCACCCGCTGGCGGGCGCTGGTCAACCTGATCGTGATGGGCGCCGTCAGCGTGCTGCTCGGCCTGCTGATCGTGAGCACCCGGACCAAGTACGAGATCGGCTACCCGGCCCTGCCCGAGCGCCTCCAGCACGTCGTGTACGGGCTGTTCGGCTTCGAGGGGCCGATCCGATACAACAACGTCCGGATGTCCGACCTGGTCGCCTACCTGCTCGGCGGGCTGGGCCTGCTGACCGCCTTCACCACCGCCTACCTGGCGCTGCGCCCCGGCAAGCCCAAGCCGGAGCTGACCCCGGAGGACGAGGAGAAGGTCCGCGAGCTGCTCACCCGGCACGGCGAGCGCGACTCGCTCGGCTACTTCGCGCTGCGCCGCGACAAGAGCGTGCTGTTCTCGCCCACCGGCAAGGCCGCGATCTCCTACCGGGTGGTCTCCGGCGTGATGCTGGCCTCCGGCGACCCGGTCGGCGACGTCGAGGCCTGGCCGGGCGCGATCAAGGTGTTCATGGCCGAGGCCCGCGAGCACGCCTGGGTGCCGGCCGTGATGGGCTGCAGCGAGGTCGGCGGCGAGGTCTGGACCCGCGAGGCGGACCTCGACGCGCTGGAGCTGGGCGACGAGGCGATCGTCGACACCGCCACCTTCTCGCTCGCCGGCCGGGCCATGCGCAACGTCCGCCAGATGGTCAAGCGGATCGAGCGCAACGGCTACTCCTGCCAGGTGCGCCGGGTCAGCGACCTCACCCTGGAGGAGAAGCACCGGATCGCCGACGCCGCCGCCCGCTGGCGCGGCACCGACACCGAGCGCGGCTTCTCGATGGCCCTCGGGCGCTTCGGCGACCCGCTGGACGACGACTGCGTGGTGGTCACCGCCCACAAGGCCCCGGAGGAGGGGGAGGGCGGCGACGACCTGAAGGCCGTGCTGCACTTCGTGCCCTGGGGGCCGGACGGCATCTCGCTGGAGCTGATGCGCCGCGACCGCGCGGCCGACCCGGGCCTGAACGAGCTGCTGATCGTCGCCGCCCTCCAGGCCGTGCCCGCGATGGGCGTGCGCCGGGTGTCGCTCAACTTCGCGATGTTCCGCTCGGCGCTGGCCCGCGGCGAGCGGATCGGCGCCGGCCCGGTGCTGCGGGCCTGGCGCGGACTGCTGGTGTTCCTCTCGCGCTGGTTCCAGATCGAGTCGCTGTACAAGTTCAACGCCAAGTTCCAGCCCGAGTGGGAACCGCGCTTCCTGGTCTTCCCGAACACCCGGGACCTGCCGCGGATCGGCTTCGCCGCGATGCAGGCCGAGGCCTTCATCACCCTCGGCATGCCGCGCTTCGGCCGCCGGCGCCAGCGGGAGGGCCTGATGCCCACCCCGGGCGCCCGCGACGTCACCGAGGCCGCCTGAGGCACCGCCGCGACCAACGGGGCCCCCGCCGAGAATCCTCGACGGGGGCCCCGTTCGATAATGGGCGCATGAGCAACTCGCCGTCCTTCTCGCTGCCGGCCGGACTGCCGCGGCTCGACCGCTGCGCCGTGATGGGTGTGGTCAACGTCACGCCCGACTCCTTCTCGGACGGCGGCCTCTGGCACGACCCCGCCAAGGCGATCGCGCACGGGCTCGCCCTGCGCGCCCGCGGCGCGGACCTGGTGGACGTCGGGGGCGAGTCCACCCGGCCCGGCTCGCAGCGGGTGCCCGAGGAGGAGGAGCTGCGCCGGGTGCTGCCGGTGGTGCGCGAGCTCGTCGCCGCCGGGGTCGTGGTGTCGGTCGACACCATGCGGGCCTCCGTCGCCGAGCAGGCCGTGGCGGCCGGTGCCGCGCTCGTCAACGACGTCTCCGGCGGGCTCGCCGACCCGGCGATGGCCCGGGTGGTCGCCGACACCGGCGCGCCGTTCGTGGTGATGCACTGGCGCGGCCAGTCCGCGGACATGGAGCGGCTGGCGGTCTACCGGGACGTGGTGACGGACGTCGTCGCCGAGCTGGCCGTCCGGGTGGACGCGCTGCTGGCGGCCGGGGTCAAGGAGGACCAGCTGATCCTCGACCCGGGCCTCGGCTTCGCCAAGACCCCCGAGCACAACTGGGCGCTGCTCGGCCGGCTGGACGCGCTCACCGCGCTCGGCCGTCCCGTCCTCGTCGCCGCATCGCGCAAGCGGTTCCTGGGTACGCTGCTGGCCGACCCGCAAACCGGGGCGCTGCGCCCGGCCCGGGAGCGCGACGACGCGACCGCCGCGGTGTCGGTGCTGTCGGCCCAGGCCGGCGCCTGGGCGGTGCGGGTGCACGACGTGTCCGGCACGGCGGACGCCGTCCGGGTGGTCGCGGCCTGGCAGCACGCGGCCCGGCAAGGGGTGAGGGAGGGTCTGTGACAGGTGACGGCAGGCTGAGCGGCGGAACGGCCGGCCAGGCCCGCGAGGCGGACCTGGAGGCGGTGCTCGCGGCGAACCAGGCGCTCTACCAGGCCCTGGAGGAGGGGGACCTGGAGGCGGTCGAGGACGCCTGGCTGGGGGCCGCGGACGCGGACGACAAGGGCGGCGTGGTGTGCGTGCACCCCGGCTGGCCGGTGCTGCGCGGGCGGGCGCAGGTGACCCGCTCGTACATGCTGATCATGATGAACACGGAGTACATCCAGTTCTTCCTGACGGATGTCGAGGCCGAGGTCCACGGAGATGTGGCCCTTGTCACGTGCACCGAGAACATCCTCTCCGGCGGCGAGGCGGAGGAGGAGGGGGAACTCGGTCCGCTGGTCGGTGGAAAGGTCGTGTCGACGAATCTGTTCCGCCGTACCCCGGGCGGGTGGAAGCTCTGGTCGCACCACGGTTCACCCGTTCTGACCAGCGGCGACGACGAGGACGAGGACTGATTCGGGCGGCCTTCGGAAAACGCGGCCGGGAGGTCGCCCGGGAATTCCCGAGTGGTCACCGAACGTTCACGTCAATCGCCATTCCGGTGCGCGTGGCGACGGTTCGTGCCGGGTAGGACGGTCAGACGTTGTCAGCGCCCGCGGGTAGATTCGAAACGGAGTGGCGGGTGTGCTGCCCGCCTTCGCCCCGCTCGTCCATGCCATTCTCCGGGTGGGGCCCGTCCGACTGGGAGCAGTGATTCGTTTGCTGGACCGCGTCACCCTGCGGGGGCTGCGTGCCCGGGGCAACCACGGCGTCTTCGAGCGCGAGCGCATCGAGGGCCAGACCTTCGTGGTCGACCTCGTGCTGTACCTGGACACCCGCCCCGCCGCGTCCGGCGACGACCTCACCCGCACGGCGCACTACGGCCTCGTGGCCGAGGAGGTCACCGCGATCATCGCGGGGGAGCCGGTCGACCTGATCGAGACCCTGGCCCAGCGCATCGCCGACCAGTGCCTGAAGCACGAAGCGGTCGAGGAGGTCGAGGTGACCGTGCACAAGCCCGACGCCCCGATCACCGTGCCGTTCGACGACGTGACCGTGACCATTCACCGGGGCCGCGCATGACCGCCGCCGTGCGCCCCGTTCCAGTTGCAGAGGGATCTCGATGAGCACCAGCGACCCGACCGCCTCGCCGACCACGTTCGACCTGGAGAGCCGGGTGGACTCCGCCGACACCACACTGCACAGCCAGCGCTGCGCGGTGATCGCACTCGGCAGCAACCTGGGCAACCGCCTGGACACCCTCCAGGGCGCCGTCGACGCGCTCGCCGACACCCCCGGGCTCAAGATCAAGGCCGTCTCCGCGGTCTACGAGACCGAGGCCGTCGGCGGCCCGGACGAGCAGCCCAACTACTACAACGCGGTCGTCGTGCTGCGCACCTCGCTGCCGCCGCGCGACCTGCTGGAGCGTGGCAACGCGATCGAGGACGCCTTCGGGCGGGTCCGGACGGTGCACTGGGGTCCGCGGACCCTGGACGTCGACATCCTGGCCTACGAGGGCGTGCTCAGCGACGACCCGCAGCTGCTGCTGCCGCACCCGCGCTCGCACGAGCGGGCCTTCGTGCTCGCCCCCTGGCTGGACGCCCAGCCGGAGGCCGAGGTGCCCGGGCACGGGCAGGTCGGCGAACTGCTGGACGCGCTCGGCGGCCCGGGCGCGCAGGGCGTCCGGCGGCGGGACGACATCCGGCTGACGCTGCCGGAGTGACCGGCCCCGGCCCGGCGGCCCGGTGAGGGCGGCCGGGGAACTCGACCGGGGGGCCCGGCCGTACGAGTAGGTGTCCGCCGTTCGCGCGGGTGTCCGCCCGGTCGGGCCCGGTACGGTGGCCTGGCGCCGCCGTGCCGGGCCACCGGGCGGCGGCCGGCTCTGGTAACCCCGGGAAGGACCTCCTCCGAGTGAAGCTGCTTCGCCTACGCCTGCTGGTCGGCATCACCGCTGCTACCACGGCGCTGTCCTGGGCCGGTGCCAAGCTCTGGGCCTCCCTGGACACGCTGCCGGCCGTGCCGGTCGCGGCGCCGGTGGTGCTGGCGGCGGTGGCGGTGGTCCTGTTGGCGACCGCCCTCTCGCTGCGGTCCCGGCTGAAGGCGGTGCGCGAGCGGCAGCCCGGCGCGAAGGGCGTCGACCCGCTGCTGGCGGCCCGGGCGGTGGTGCTGGGGCAGGCCAGCGCGCTGGTCTCGGCGGTGGTCACCGGCGTCTACGCGGGCGCGGGGATCTTCCTGCTGGGCGAGCTGGACGTGTCGGCGCGCAAGGACCAGGCCGTCACGGCCGGGCTCGCGGTGCTGGCGGGGGCCGCGGTGATCGCGGCGGCGCTCTGGTTGCAGCACGTGTGCAAGCTGCCGGAGAACCACGACGATCCGGGCGGCCCGGCGCCCTCGCCCCGCTGAACAGGTCTTTTTTCGTGATCTTGAGTGAAACGCCGGGCACGTGCGGTAAAACTTGCGCACTGTCAAGGGCGGAAGAGGACCCTGGGCTGACACGGCCCCAATTCGCACGCTAGTTTCTTGGCATGTCTCGCGGACGCCACCGTCATTCCTCCGTCCTCGGCCGGATCTTCCCCCCCACCGCCGCCGGCGTGCTGCTCGTCGCCGCGCTGGCCGCTCTGCTCTTCAGTCAGGACGCCGTCCTGGTGCGTTCGGTGGGTGTCGCGGCGGTGGTCGCGACGCTCGGCTTCGCGCTGCTGCTGCGGCAGCGGGACAAGGCGGCCCGGGCGGCCGCCGAGATGGCTGCGGCGCAGCGGCTGCGGGCCGAGGAGCGCTTCGAGGAGCAGCTGGCGGAGGCCGAGTACGCGGCGGAGGTCGCCGAGGAGCGGGCCACCCGGTTCGGGCGGCGGCTGACGGCGGAGAAGTCACGGCTGGCGAAGGCCGAGACCGAGATCGCCCGGCTGCTGCGGGAGCGGGCCGTGGCGGTGGCCGAACAGGCGCTCAAGGAGGCCGAGGCGGCCCAGCGGGCGCTCGCCGCGAGCCGCCCCAAGTATCCGGCCAGCCCGGCCGCGTTCGTCCGTGCCGCGTCCGTGCTGCGGCTGCTGGAGCGGCGGGCGGCGGAGCAGGAGGCGCGGCGGGAGCGGACGGCGGGCTCGGAGGTCGCGCTGCGGGCGCGTACGGCGCCGGCCGCTGCGGCCCCGGCGCCCGCGCCCGCTGCGGTGGCGCCCTCGGTGCCGGCGCCGGTGGCCCCCGCGGTGCCCACTCCGGAGCAGGCTCCGGTGGCACAGGCACAGGCACAGGCACAGGCACAGGACCAGGACCAGGCACAGGACCAGGCCCCGGCGCCGGTGCGGCCCGCGCCGGTGCGCCCGGCGCTGACCGCCACGGTCGGGCAGCTCGGCGGGACGCCGTCCGCTCCGGTCGCGGCGCCCGCGCCGGTGGAGCGGCAGCGGCCGCGGTCGGCGCAGTCCGGGGCGGTGCGCGGGCCGGGCTTCAGCTTCTTCGGCCGGGGTGCGGGCGCGGCCGTGCGGGCGGCGGCCCCGGCGCCGGCGGTGGGCAGCGTCGCCGAACTGGGCGAGCGCACGGACCTGGCCGACGTGGTGGGCGACGAGGCGGTGGCCGCGCAGGCGAAGGCCGAGGCGCAGGAGGCCCAGGAGGCTCGTGAGGTGCAGGAGGCCGTGGCCGGCTCGCAGGCGTCGCAGCCGGCGGCCGAGCCGGCGCCGGGTGCGCCCGCGGTGGTGGACCTGACCCCGGAGGACGAGACCGAGCTGATCCAGCTGCCGGAGCTGCGTGCCTCGCGCTAAGGGCCCTCTTTCGGATCACGCCGGGCGCGCGACGTGATCCGAAAGAGAGCCCCTAGGGCCTGAGCCCGGGCCGGGTGCGCGAAAGCGGCGCGGGACGTCGGTGTGACCGATGTCCCGCGCCGCTCTCGTTCCGGCGGTGTGCCGGGCCGGGAGGGGCCCGGCGGGGCGTCAGAGCTGGACGCCGAAGTCCTGGGCGATGCCCGCCAGGCCGGAGGCGTAGCCCTGGCCGACGGCGCGGAACTTCCACTCGCCGCCGTTGCGGTAGAGCTCGCCGAAGATCATGGCGGTCTCGGTGGCGGCGTCCTCGGAGAGGTCGTAGCGGGCGATCTCGGCGCCGCCGGCGGCGTTCACCACGCGGATGTACGCGTTGCGGACCTGGCCGAAGCTCTGGCCGCGGGCGACCCCGTCGTAGATGGTGACGGGGAAGGTGATCTTGACGGCCTCGGCCGGCAGGCCGGCCAGGTTGACGTTGATCGACTCGTCGTCGCCGGCGCCCTCACCGGTGCGGTTGTCGCCGGTGTGCACGACGGTGTTGTCCGGGCTGCTGGTGTTGTTGAAGAAGACGAAGTGCCCGTTGGAGAGCACCTTGCCGTCCGCGTTCAGGACGATCGCGCTGGCGTCGAGGTCGAACTCGGTGCCGGTCGTGGTCCGGACGTCCCAGCCCAGGCCGACACTGACCGCGGACAGGCCCGGGGCCTCCTTGGTCAGCGAGACGTTGCCACCCTTGGAAAGGCTCACTGGCATGGCGATTGCAGTCCCTTCGTTCGCTTTTTCCGGGACAACGCAATACCCCGGTGGGTTGGTTCCGCGAAGTCCGTGAATTCTTCGTGGACGCCAATCCACTGGCAAAGGCCTGACAATGCCCTGGTCAGATCCGGGGGAACCGGCCCTGCAGCGACCAGATGTTCGGATTGTCGGCCAGCTCGGGGTGCATATCGAAGAGGTCGGCGAGGGTGTCCTGGAGGAAGTCCCGGGCCTCGCGCCGCAGCTCGCCGTGGCGGACCACGGCGGGCGGCTCGTCCGGCAGCCAGGTCGCGGTGATCTCGACCCAGTTGAAGCGGCGGGCGAACCGCAGCAGCTCGGTGTTCTGGGTGAAGTCGAGGTCCGCGGTCTGCACCCGGGCGGCCCGGCCGCCGTCCGGGTCGCGGTCCAGCTCCTCGGCGATGTCGCACAGCGCCCAGGCGAAGTCGAGCACCGGCACCCACCCCCAGCCGGTGGACAGCTCGGCGCCCTCGGCGTCCAGGTAGACGTCGCCGCAGAACAGGTCGTACCGCAGGGACCGCACCGGGGCGGAGCGGTAGTCCGTCTGCGGGGGGTCGGGGAAGCGGTTGGAGAGGGAGTAGCCGAGCTCGATCACGTACGCCATTGTCCGGGCTGCGGGCGGTGGAGCGGAACCGGGCCGCCGGCCGTCGCGGATAACCGGGTGACCGGGCGGTGCGGGCGCGGGATGATGGACGCATGCCCGAGCCCATCCGCGTACGGGGGTCGGTGGTCGTCCCCGACACCGAGCTCGTCTGGCGCTTCTCGCGTTCCTCCGGCCCCGGTGGCCAGCACGTCAACACCTCCGACAGCAAGGCCGAGCTGCGCTACGACCTGGCGGCGTCCAAGGCGCTGCCCGAGGTGTGGCGCGAGCGCGCGCTGGAGCGGCTGGCCGGGCGGCTGGTGGACGGCCGGGTGCTGGTGATCCAGGCCTCGGAGTTCCGCTCGCAGTGGCGCAACCGGGAGGCGGCCGCGGCCCGGCTGTCGGCGGTGCTGACCGAGGCGTGCGCGCCGCCGCCGAAGTCCCGCCGGGCGACCAGGCCGAGCCGGGGGATGGTCGAGCGCCGGTTGTCCAACAAGCGGCGCCGCTCCGAGCTGAAGCAGGGGCGGCAGTCGCCGCGGGGCGGCGAGTAGCCGGGGCGGCTCAGCCGAGGGCGCGGTAGCCGCCGCGGAAGTAGAGCAGCGGCCGGCCGGCCGGGCTGGGTACCGCGGCCTCCAGGACGCGGCCGAGCAGCAGGGTGTGGTCGCCCGCCGGTATCCGCTGTTCGGTGCGGCACTCGACGGTGGCGAGCGCGCCGTCGATCAGCGGGGCGCCGGAGCGGGGGCCGCGGTGGTGCGGGGTGTCCGCGAACAGCAGCCGGTCGCTGAGCCGGCCCTTCATGGCGAAGCGGGAGCCGAGCGCCTTCTGCCCCTCGGTGAGCAGCGAGACCGCCCAGGTGTCGGTGCGGGAGAGCACCTCGTCCATCCGGGAGTCCTCGCGGACCGAGATCAGGACCAGCGGCGGCTCCAGCGACACGGACAGGAAGGACGTGGCGGTCATGCCGACGTCCTCGCCGTCCTCCGGATCGTGGACGGTCACCAGGCTCACGCCGGAGGCGAGCTGGGAGAGTGCCGCCCGGAACTCGTCGGGCGTGGCGTGGGAGGCAGCTTCGGGCTGCGGGGACGAGTACACGTACCGCACGGTAGTCGGCGTCCGCCGGAATCGGCATCGGGCCGAGGTCGTAGGACCAGCGGCGCACGGGGCGGGGTTGCGGCCGGGTTCGGGACTCACCCTCAGGAGTGAAGCAAGGGGCCTGCCGGGCGGCAGCGGGCTTCAGCGCGAGGCCGATGCGGTCGACCAAGGGAAATATTCCGATAGCGCTTTATGTCCCGCTATGGGGCGGATGAGCTGATTAAGGGTGCATTAGTGTCGTGTGATTTAAGTCACAAGTGATGGCCTATTGCTGACCGAGCGTGCCGAACGCTGTGCTCCCTGTGATTCAGTTCTTCTGGCAATCGGACGATAACCAATCAAGAACTATCCGAAGCAGCCGGGGAGCCCCCGCATGGAAGCCGAGTCGGAGCCGTACGTCCGTCTCGCGACCCTCCGCACCTTGCACCGGGTCGTGGCGGACCTCAACGCTGCCCGCAGCCTGGCGGGCACGCTGCAGGCCGTCGTCGAGGGTGCGGTGCACGGGCTCGGCTTCGACGCCGCCGCGGTCAGCCTGGTCCGCCCGGACGGGGACCTCGTGGTGGCGGCCGTCTGGGAGCTGGAGGAGAGCACCATGGGCGGCCCCTCCGTCCTGCTCGGTCAGGTCGGCTCCCGGGAGTCCTGGGACCGACTGCTCGGCGTCAGCGACCACTGGGGCACCCTGCGCTTCCTGCCGTACGACCGCGGCTGGGCCGTCGCCAGCGACATCCCGCGCTGGATCGGGGACGGCCCGCTGCCCGTCTACGCCAACGACTGGCACCCCGCCGACGGGCTGCTCGCCCCGATGTACAGCGCCGGCGGCGACCTGCTCGGCGTCCTCTCGGTGGACCGCCCGCGCAGCGGCAAGCGGCCCGGGGCGTGGACCCGCGAGGCGCTGGAGATGTTCTCGCTGCAGGCCTCCATCGCGATCGGCAACGCCCGGCTGCGGGCCGAGATGCAGCGCGCGCTGGCCCGCCTGGAGAAGGAGCAGCAGGCCCTGCGGGCCAGCGAGGAGAGCTTCCGCCAGGCCTTCGAGTACGCGCCCAGCGGGATGGCCATCACCGAACTGCACGGCGCCGGGCGCGGCCAGCTGACCAGGGTCAACGACGCGCTCTGTCGCCTGCTCGGCCGACCCCGCGCGGTGCTGCGCCAGCAGAGCTTCGCCGACCTCGTGCACCCGGAGGACCGGGCGCTGCTGGAGCGCACCAGCGCCGAGAGCGGCCGGGCGGAACTGCGGTTGTCCCGGCGGGACGGCGGCTACCAGTGGGTGTGCCTGCGCAACTCGATCGTGGCGGACGCGGCCGAGGGCCCGAGCTTCCTGCTCACCCACGTCGAGGACATCGAGGACCGCAAGCGGCACGAGTTCCAGCTCGCCCACCGGGCCAGCCACGACGCGCTCACCGGCCTGCCGAACGGCGCCGAACTGAAGGCCCGGCTGGGCCGCCGGCTCTGTGCCGAGCCGCAGACCGTCGGGGCCCCCGCCGGGCCGGGCGAGCCGGCCTACCCGGCGCCGTACGGCTACCCGGCCGACTCCTACAGCGCGCACGCCGCGTACGACCGGTTGGAGGGCGCGGACCCGTACGGCGGGCCGGTGCACGGCTACGGGATGCCCGAGGGCGGCCCGCCGTACGGCCTCGCCCCGGGCTACGGGGAGCACGTGCACGCGGTGGTCCCGGCCGACCAGGGCCCGGGCGGCGAGGCGTGGTCCGCACCGTTCCGCTCCGGCGTCGCGGCGTCGCTGGACAAGGGGCTCGCGGTGCTCTTCTGCGACCTGGACGGCTTCAAGTCGATCAACGACCGGTTCGGCCACAACGCGGGCGACGCGGTGCTGGTCGAGGTCGCCCGGCGGCTGAGCCAGGCCGTCCGGGACGGCGACACGGTGGCCCGGCTCGGCGGCGACGAGTTCGTCGTGCTGGCCGACGGGATCGGCCGCGAGGAGGCCAAGGACCTGGCCCACCGGCTGCGGGGCGCCATCATCCCGCCGATGCGGATCGACGGCCGGGCGATGCGGGTGGGGGTGAGCCTCGGGGTCGGCTGGGCGGGCTGCGGGATGAGCATCGAGGAGGTGCTGCACACCGCGGACGAGCGGATGTACGACGAGAAGCGGGCCCGGGGCGGCGCGGTGCGCGGCGCGCGGGGCGAGCGTTCGCACCGACGGGCGGGCTGAACCCGCCGGTCCTGGTTACCCACGGGTTGTCAAGGGCTCTTTTCCGGCTGTCACAAAGGACAGGTAGGGTTCCCGGGTACGACAGCGTCCATGATCTGCGCCGGCGGCCCCGCATCCCGGCGGCGCGAACCGGATGGGGGAGTTGACCACCGTGACGACCGCCGGCAACAACGGAGCGCCCGAGGGCGGTGCCCCGCAGGACGACGACCCGTTCGGCTACCTCTACCGCCCGGCGGAGGGTGCCTCCGGGCAGCCGGCCGAGCCACAGCAGGGCGTGCCCCGGACGCCGTACAGCCGTCCGATGGAGGTCGGCCGGGCCCAGTACGGGCAGCAGCCCTACCAGCCGCGGCCGCAGCAGCCCCAGTACGGCCAGCAGGCGGGGCCGCAGCAGGGCTACCCCGGCGGCCAGCAGCCGTACCCGCCGCAGCAACAGCAGCCCGAGTACGGCACCGCGCCCACCCAGCAGACCCGTTACGCCGAGCACTCCCGGCCGCAGCCGGGGGAGGACCGGTCGAGCAGCGGCCGGAGCAAGGGCGCGGTGATCGGCGCGGTCGCGGTGGTCGCGGCCATAGCGATCGGCGCGGGGATCGCGCTCTCCACGGGCGACCCGGACGGCGACAAGACCGCCAAGGGCGGCGCCCAGACCACCGCCGCGGCTCCTCCCAGCACCCCGGCGACCGGCAGTTCGTCCCCGACCGCCTCGGCCTCGGCGAGCACCACCGCCCCGGCCGGCCCGTTGACCGTGGACGCGGGCCAGCTCCAGGCCCAGAACGCGCCGTCCGGCAACGGCGTCAAGGGCGCCAAGTCCGCCGACGGCAGCTACCTGACGCTCCAGCCGGGCGGCTCGGTGACCTGGAGCGGCGAGGTCGCCGCGGCCGGCACCTACAAGCTGAACGTGCACTACAACAACACCGGCGGGGACCTGAAGGGCGCCGCCTCGGTGAACGGCAAGGACTGGCCGAGCGGGCTGCTCTTCAAGAACTACGCGTCCGGCAAGGACCCGGCGTCCTCCTGGTTCAACACCTGGATACTCCCGCAGCTCCAGGCCGGGGCGAACACCATCACCTTCACCGTGCCCTCCGGTTCGATCCTGATCGACCAGATCACCCTCGAACCGAATGCGACCGGTTGATCGGCAGAGCGGCTGACCGGCTGACCGGCTGAGCCGGAACGCGAGACGGCCGCCCGTCCCCGTGGGGGAAGGGCGGCCGTCGGCGTTCCGGCGGGCCGTCAGGCGGGCTTCACCACGTCGAAGCGCTCGCCGCCGAGGACCCAGCGGCCGCGGCGCATGACGGCGACCAGGTCGTAGCCCTCGGAGTCGAGCACGACCAGGTCGGCCTGCTTGCCGGCCTCCAGCGAGCCGATCGAGTCGGCGAGGCCCAGCAGGCGGGCCGGGGTGGCGGACAGCGACTCGACGGTCTGGTTCAGCGTCAGGCCGTTGACGGTGAGCGAGCGCTTGAACGCGACGTCCAGGGTGAGCGTGGAGCCGGCGATGGCGCCGCCCTCGACCAGCCGGGCGACGCCGTCCTTGACCTCGACCTGGAGCGGGCCGAGCGGGTAGAGGCCGTCGCCCATGCCGGCCGCGCCCATCGCGTCGGTGATCAGGGCGAC
>NZ_JBFBHW010000047.1:0-70867 GCF_040685395.1 Kitasatospora sp. NPDC088779
TACCCGAACCCCCCCCCCACCCCCCCCCCCCCCGCCCCCCGGCCGCCCCCCCCCCCCGCCTCAGGTGGTGGGTGCCGCCCTCGCCCTCGCCGCCCCCCCCCCCGCGCCGACGGTCCTGTCCAGGTCTCTTGTGCGTAGGAAGTCGGCCTCACCGACTTCCTACGCACAAGGACGCGCCTACCTGTGGAGGGGGCTGGGCTGCGCTCTCCGCACAGGCCCGGCCCGGTCATGACGTCGGCCCGCGTCCCAGGACACCTGGGACGCGGGCCGACGGATGCGGTGTTGCGCAAGAAGTCGGTGGGGCCGACTTCTTGTGCGACCCTCGCAGCAGGTTCGGTGGCGACGGAGCTGTTCGGCGCGATCACGTGATCACCCGGCCCCTGACGGACTACCTCCGTTTCGAGTTCGCGCACTATGTCCACAACGTCGCGGCCGGCGAGGACATCCGGATTCTCGACCTGACCGGCCGCGAGAATCCGGGCTTACCGGATCAGGATTTCTGGATGTTCGACGAGTCCAGGGTGGTCCCGATGAACTACCGCCCGGACGGGACGCAGATCAGTCGCGAGGTGTTCGACGGCGACCCGATCCGATTCGTCGAGTGGAAGCGCTTGGCCGTATCCGAGTCGGTTCCTTTCTCGGAGTACGTGAGAGCAAGCGGCTGAGTGTCTCTGGATCCGGAACGGCTCGGACAGTCCAAGTCCGAGCTGGGGAAGAAGCTGCGAGAGCTGCGCAAGCGAGCCGGCCTGGTGGTGGGGGAGGAGGGGAGGCCGGACCTGGGCCGGTTCGGCGTGACCGTCGGTGTAGACGGTGCACAGTCCGTCTGACTGGATGATCCTGGTAACACCGTCCCGGCCCGTTGACGACCGCTCCGCGCCGCTCTAGAACGGAGCACAGGCCCCGGACACGGCAGGACGTGTCGCGGCACGGACTGCCGGGGCACCCCCGAGAGATCCTGAGGAGCAATGCCATGGCTCCAGACGACAACGGCTGCCCGGTGCTGGACATGACCGCCCGGGCCCTGCACCAGCAGAACGCGGAGCTCCGCGCCGCCGGGCCCGCCGTGCGGGTCGAACTCCCCGGCGGCATCATCGCCTGGTCCGTGACCCGCAGCTCGGTGATCCGCGCTCTGACCGGCGATCCGCGGGTCTCCCGCGACCCGCGCAAGCACTGGCCCGGCCTGGCCGCGGTGCCCGAGGGGTGGCCGATGGGCCCGATCGCGTTCCAGCAGAACTTCTTCAACCGCTACGGCGACGAACACCGCTCGGCACGACGACGGATGGCGCCCTCGTTCTCGCCCCGCCGGGTGTCCGCGCTGCGGTCCGGGATCGAGGCGACGACCACCGCCCTGGTCGGCGCGTTCCGTGACCTCGCCCCCGGCGAGGCCGTGGACATCCGCCGGGCCCTCTCGCTCCCGCTCACCATGACGGTGATCTGCGACCTCTTCGGCGTACCCGCCGACATGCGGCCGCAGATCGGCCGGTCGATGGACACCCTGCTGACGACGACGGCGACGACCGAGCAGATGACGCTCGCGCGGGCGGAGATCAACGTGGTGCTGGTCGAACTGCTGGAGCTCAAACGGCGCGACCCCGGGCCCGACCTCGCCAGCGACGTGGCCGCCGTCAGCACCGGCGGCGACACGGGCCGCGCCGAGGAGGAGTCCCGCGACGAGCTCTTCCTGATGCTCGGCGCCGGGTACGAGACCGCCGTCAACCTCATCACCAGCGCCGTCCAGGCGCTCCTCACCCACCCCCACTACCTGGCCCAGGTCCGCGAGGGCGCCCTCGCGTGGGAGGACGTCATCGAGGAGACCCTGCGCCACGAGAGCCCGGTGATGCACATCCCGCTCCGCTACCCGCTGGAGGACATCGACCTCGGCGAGGGCGTGGTCATCCGGCAGGGCGAGCCGATCCTGCTCGGATTCGGCGCGGCCGGCCGGGACCCGGAGGTCCACCCGGACCGGCCGGACGACTTCGACCCGACTCGCCCCGACAAGGAGCACCTGTCCTTCGGCTACGGCCCGCACTTCTGCCTCGGCGCACCCCTGGCCCGGCTGGAGGCCGAAGTGGCCCTGGGCGGCCTCTTCGGCGCCTACCCCGGCAGTGTCCTGGACCCGGCCAGCCCGACGCCGGCCCGCCTGGAGTCCGTCATCATCAGCGGCCCGGCCGAGCTCTGGATCGTCCCGAGGCCCACCGCAGAGTGACGGCGGCACCTGGGGGAAGGGCGGCTCCCGCGAGTTCGCGGGAGCCGCCCTTCCGTCGAAGGCGGCGACGTTCCTGTCGAGCCTCCCTGTGCATAGGAAGTCGGTGGGCCCGACTTCCTATGCAGGGCCGGATGCTTCTACACAGTGGCCTCACAAGCTGTCATCGCGGCGGCCAGCACGCGTTTCCGAGTGATCCATTCCGTATTGCCGGCTTCGACTGAGCACCGTAGGGCCTCGATCATCTCTTCGTCGGCTGCAGCCGGTCTGGCCAGGTGCGCCCGCATGTAGTGCCTGAAGATTGCCGGCAACTGCTCGGGCCGGGTTGCGGCCTTGGCCTGCAGGGAGAAGAGGGGGAGGAACCAGGCTTCGAAGCTCTCCTTGATCGCCGGGGTGGCTCGGTATGCGTCGTGGAGCGGTTGAAGATCTGCCGTGTGGTTGTAGGGCAGGTGTCCGTGGAGGGCATAGCGGAGGCGGATGCCGTCGTGTTCGCGGAAGTGCAGGCCGTGGGCGGCGATGTGGTTGGCGGCATTCTGGGTGGTGGCCATGACGGCCACCTCCGCCCGGTGCCTTCGGGCTGCGGCGAGGACGGTGGCATGGATGCCGGCGCGCGGGTCGAGCACGAGGCGGTCGAGACCGACTGGCGACAGGTCGATGCCGTGGTCGCGGGTACGGGAGAGGATCAGGCGCCCTGGAACCTTGCCGACGGTGCCCTGAAGGTGTCTGGGCTGCTGTCGGTGACTGGCGTGGATGTCCGAGCGGTCGAGGATGGGGCGGTCCTTGGCGAGTTCGGCGACAAGGTGAAGGCTTGTGCGGTCCCGGGTGTCGGTGCTGCCGCAGGCGTTGCAGGGGCGGCCACCGGTACCGGTCATGTGGCCGCAGGCCCGGCAGGTGGGAACGGTCTCACGGCTGATGGTCAGGGTGCCGGCGCGGAGGTTGTTCTCGATCATCTCCAGGGCGAGGCTTGCGACCTCAGTGTCGGTGTCGGTCATGATGCCGCCTGCCGGAGACTGCCCCGGCGCGTACTTGCTCGCGATGAGGTCGGCCTCAAAGCGCTGACGGGGGATCTTCGGCCCCTCAGCCTCGCGGTGGCGGAGGTCTCCGGCGAGGGTGGCGGTGTTCCACAGGTGGGGTGCGGGCGGTGAGCCGAGGATGGCGTTGAGGGCGGCGGCGAGGCGGATGCCGACGGCCTTGCCGGGGCGGGTGCCGAAGATGAAGGTCCCGTTCTGGACAGGGCCGTTGAGGAACAGGTGTCGCACGGACTCCTCCTAGATCGGCGGGGTCGTGGTTCGCGTCCGGGTGAACCGGCCGTCTCGCAGTTCGTAGTGGAGGATCGCGGCGTTGGGCATCTTGCCCTTCCGCTCCTCGGCGAGGATCTCGGGCAGGGTGCAGGCTTCGAGTAGGGAGCGGAGTGCCACTGCGGCGGTCTGGTGGGTGAAGGCGACGATGGTGCTCGATTCCTGGAGTTCGGCCTGGGCGAGGGCGGCGAACTCGGTGGCCCGGTTGAGTACGCCTTCGGCGAGCGACTCGCCGCCACCCGGTGCGGTCCAGAGGTGCTTGCGCAGGCGGCGGTCCTCGGCGAGTTCGGGGTAGCTGTCGTTCAGCTCACGCTTGGTCATGTAGGTGGCGTCGCCGTAGTGCTGCTCGTCGAGGAGCGTGGTCTGCTGGGGCCAGCCGTCGGGGATGTCGGGCAGGGCGATCGCGGCGGTGTCGATCGTCCTGCGGTAGGTCGACGTGTAGACGCGTGGCGTGGGGCCGGCGAGCTTCGGCAGGATGCCGGCGAGCCACTGGGCCTGCCGGAAACCGTGCGGGGTGAGGCCGACGATCGTGCGGGAGATGGTGTGGGCGACGGCTCCGGTGCAGGGGCGCGGGTCCTGGTAGAAGCCGTGGTACTTGTCGGCGTTCTCGACGGACTCGGCGTGCCGGATGACGAGCAGGGCCACCGCGCGGCGCCTACGCGGCGAGGTTGGCGACGTAGGAGCCGCTGACGGTCCAGGGGGTGAGCTCGATGCCGAAGCTGCTGCGGTCGCCGTCCTGGGAGTGGACGAGTTTGCCGGACAGGTGCACGGTGTCTCCGGATCGGAACGCGCCGGTGTAGGCGCCGAGGTAGGAACGCATGTGGGTGATCCGGCGGGCGAAGGAGTCGGGCTCGTCGATGGTCGAGCTCAGGATGGTCCTGACCTTGATCCCATAGAGCGCCGGGGTGGTGAGGCCTTCGGCGTGGTCGGTGATTCTCGCGAGGAGGGAGATCTCTCCGATCTCCTTGGAGGAGATGCGGGAGAAGGGTCTGTCGCGGTCGGAGCGGATGGGTTCGCAGTTGATGTGCGCGCCGGAGCTGGAGGTGAGCCCCTGGAGCTTTCGGCGTTCCTGCTTGATGAGGGCCTCGAAGGAGCTGCCCTCCATGTACTTGGCCCGGCGGATGTACAGCCGGGTCAGGTCGTCTCCGTCGTAGGGCTTGATCAGAGCGGTCTGCTGGAACAGGTCCTGGGCGGCCTCGTAGCCCTCCGGCCCGTAGCAGACGAGGTCGATGTCCGAGCGTTCGTTGAAACAGCCGACGAGAAAGGACCCGGTGACACCCAGGAGATCCCGGGCGCCGTTCGTGGCGACCCACTCGGTGATCGCCAGGAGGTCCTTGCCTGCCGGATTGTCGGCGACCGATCCGGGTTCCTCATGGATGGCAGAGAGGGCCTGGCGGCACGAGTAGTGGACGGCGACGTCCTCGCGCGGAATGCCCGTGATGACGCAGCCGAGGGCGTCGGAGTAGACGTAGCACTCCGGTCGGTCGGCAAGGATGCCGAAGGATTTCGACACGACACTGTTCTGCCGGTAGGTCCGGCCGAACACCCGCCGGTCCCCCTTCTCGTCCGGGTGGTACTTGACGTAGCCCAGGTAGTGGCTGCCGGGGTGGCTGTCCCCGATGACCTTGAAGACGACGCCGTGGTGATCCATCAGGTAGTCACGGTCGCGGACGATGGGGACCGGCCTACCGGTGTTCAGCGGCGAACTGCTCCAGAGCGGGGAAGGCTCCGGTGTCGATCGTGGTGGACGACTCATACTGCTCAAGTCCCATCGAGAAGAGGGCGCGGCGGTACTGCCACTTGATGTGCTTGTCATGCCCTGCGGGGTGAGTGGGCCGCATGAGGGCGAGGAAGAAGAAGCACTTGACGAGCAGGAAGTCGCCCAGGTGATCGCTCACCCGCCGGCCGATCAGGGACGTGCTGGTCCGGTCGAGTGCGACGGTGTACGTGGCGCGCTGCTCCGAGGTGATGGTGTAGCCCTTGCCTCCACCTTTGAAGGCCACGATGTCGAGCGCCGGGTACACGTCGTAGCCGAACGGGATCGGTCCGTGGTGCTGCCAGTCGATGATCCCGGCCGTGAGGATGTTGGGCAGACCGTAGTCCAAGTGCCCGTGCACGATGGGGAGTCGGGACAGCCGGTCGAGGGCGTGCTCGACGGCCTGGTGGACCCGCGGCGTGTCGAAGTCCGGGTTCTCCTCGAAGACGGCCGCTGCGAAGGCCGCCTTCTCGAACCACGGGGTCGAGGGCAGAGGGTGCCTCGCCTGGGCCTGTAGGAGCTTCGAGGCGACGGCGGCCGCGGTGCTGATCACGTGGTCGCCGACCTGTCCGGCCCGCTGAGTGTCGGCCAGGGCGTCCTCGTGCAGTGAGCTTTTGCCGATGGTGCGTTCGATGGCGAAGTAACTTCCGCCTTCGAATCCGCTGTCGACAATCGCAGGTACGGGGTATCCAAGTCCGGCGGCCAGCTGCTGGAACTCGACTTCCGCCCGCAAGTCCTCTCCGCCGGTCCGCTTGTAGAGCGAGCCGTCAGCCGATCTCCAGACCGCACCCCGGGTGGCGGTCCGGTCCTTCACGAACTCCCAGGTGTTCATCGGCCCGTCCTTCTGCCGTACCGAGTCGCCGTAGCGCAGGCGTCCAGACTAGGAGGGTTCGAGCAGGCCGGACAACGATATTCCCGTCAGTGAATAAATATCACCCACGGTAAATCATCGACCATTCGCTGAGCCGCCCCCTGGCCTCGTCGCCGAAGAGGGCGGATTCTTCGAATATCGAGAAAATTTCACGATAGCGCTGGATGTCCCGGTGATCGCGAAATGCGAGACGGCCGGTGAACGACTCCACAGTGGCGAGGCGGTCGTCGTACACCGTGAACGTGTTCATTGGTCCGCGAGTAATAAGTGTCCCATATGGAATCACGCCGATTCGAACGGACGGCAGATGGGTGAGCGATGCAAGGCGGTCAATCTGGACGGCCATTGCCTGAGGAGGAAGCAGTGCCCAATTCACCGCCTGCTCCGTGAGCAGGAACGTGAATGACTTTGATTCGTCGTAGAGAGCCACCTGGCGTTCCAGCTTGCGGCCCACGATGATCGCCCTGTCGCCGGGGGAGTGGCTCAAGCTGGCCCGAATGTACTCGGGCGTGGCCAGGAGGCCTGTGATCATTGCCGGCAGGAAATATCGCAGCTCTGTCGCGTCCGACTCCAGCGACGCCAGCTCCGCCTGTCGCTTTTCGATGCCCCGGCGCCATGAGGTTCGCTTGTCCTGCCACTCGGTATTGGCCGTACGAGCCAGCGAGGATACTTCCCGGACGAGGGCGGCCGGAGCCCCAAGAGCCCTGAGGATGCGCTCCACATCGACGAGGGTCGGGGTCAGTTTTCCGGTCTCGATCTTACTGATCTTGCTCTGGGAGATGCCACAACGCACCGAAAGCCGGTCTCCTGTGAGACCGGCTTCCAGGCGGAGCCTTCTGAGCGTTTCGGCCAGATCGGACTTCGACCGGCCGAGCTGATCTGGATCGAGCGTCACCCGAGCTCTTTCAGATATTCGGAAAACGGCACGGAGTGAGCCAGGGCGATTCTTTTCCACTCGCGGTGGCGGCGCATGTCGCCGCTGACCAGCTCCCGGTTGATCTGGGTGCCGTCAGGTCGGAAGTTCAGGTGGACCGCCGAGGTGTCATCGAACAGCCACCAGTCCTGGTCGGGGATACCGAAGTTCCCTTCAGTGGCGTCCAGGATTCGAATGTCTTCCCCGGCGGCGATGTTGCCGGGGATGCCCCAGGCGAACTGGTACCGCTGGTAGTCCGTGAGGGGGCGGCGCACCACCCGGACGCGGCCGATCGTCCGCCCCGAGGAGACGAAGCCGTGCACCCTCCGGTGCCACGCCGCGTTGTGATCGACCGGCTTCGGCTCGCCGCGCAGAAAGCGGGCCAGGCTCTCTGCTTCCCTGGGCATGGTGTAGGCGGGCTGCGCCTCGAACCGGAACGCTTCGTGCTGGTAACTGTCGAAGTGAGCGCGCCACTGGTCACCATCCAAGAGCACGGATGGCCTCCTCCAGGACGTGTCGGGGAATCTCGACGGCGGACTCCCCGGTGGGCACCTTCAGGGCCGTGAAGTGGTCGCCCTGGACCACGAACGTCCCTCGGTCGGTGGCGTACACGTTCGGGCAGTCGTCATCGTCGCAGTTCGGGCCGTTGAACTTGCCGGTAAGACGCAGCAGTTGCGGGTACTCAGCCATGCTGACCCCTTCCAGGTCGAGTGCCTCCCAACCCATCAACGACGCTAAGGCCGGCTGCGGCGCCTGTCCAAGCCGTATCGGGCATATTCCTGATCTGGAATAAGAATCTTGCCGGGGGTCTCCCGCTCTGACGCTCCGGGGAGCTGTTGACCGGCGGCTCCTTGCGAGGGGCAACCGCTGGTCCGGCTGAAGTCCGTCATCATCAGAGGCCCGGCCGAGCCCTGGAGCTGATGTGCTCCAGAAAGCGCTTGGAGAAGATCGTCTCGGCACTGGTGTCGGCGAGAGAAGGTGACCCGCTTCATCGCGCCGATACGATCTTTCCACCCGTCCTGGCCGCGCTGGAGGAGCAGACGTGACACAGCAGACTGCCGAGGAACGCCCGGGAATCGCCGCCGCGATCGTGGCCCACGAAGGCCGCGTCCTGATGGTCCGGCGGCGGGTCAGCGAGGGCCAGCTCTCGTGGCAGTTCCCGGCTGGTGAGATCGAGTCCGGCGAGTCGCCCGAGCTGGCGGCTGTCCGAGAGACGGCGGAGGAGACCGGGCTCGGTGTGGCCGCGATCAAGCTCCTGGGTGAGCGCGTGCACCCGAAGACCGGCCGACTGATGTCGTACACGGCCTGTGAGGTCGTCAGCGGCACCGCCGAGGTGGTCGACACGGAGGAGCTGGACCAGCTCGCGTGGGTGGCTCTCGCCGAGATCCCCGAGTACGTGCCGTACGGGCTGTTCGAGCCGGTGCAGGAGTATCTCGATACCGCGCTCAGCGCCGATCGGTAGGCGGCGGCTCCCGCGAGTTCGCGGGAGCCGCCCTTCTGCGCTGTGTGGGTCAGGCGGTGAAGTGGTCGAACTCGCCGGCCTTGGCGCCGAGGAGCCAGGCGTTGAGCTTGGTGCGGGTGGTGGTGACGATGTGGGCGGGGTCGTCGGACTCGCGGATGTAGACCAGCTCACCGTCGGAAGCGATCTCGATGCAGTTGGCGTTTGTGCCACTGAAGCTCGACTTCTGCCAGTTGAGTTGGTGCATGGCTACCTACCTTGGACTTTGTAGCGGATGTGCTGGATCAAGCCCAGCGAGTCGCGGAATGCCGACGACGGTGCGGGCTTGGCGGTGTCCAGCGGAGGCAGGGCCAGGCTCCTGAGCTGATCGAACTTCCGTCGGAACACTGCCACTCCTTCAGGATCGCTCATGAAGGATGAACCGTGCGGATGTTCTAGCAGGACGGTGTCCAGTCGGGCATGTCGACCGGCGACCAGCATGAACGGTGTATCGGTCTCCGCGTACACGGTGCAGTCGAACGGAAGGATCTGAAGTGTCACGTGAGGTAGTTGCCCTACCTCGATGAGGTGGGTGAGCTGGTCTCTCATGATGGTTGGCCCGCCGTACATCATGTGCAGCGCCGCTTCGTGGACCACCACTCGGAACGGCGGTGCGTTCTCGATGTCCAGGACTTGCTGACGCCTGCGGCGGAACTCGACCTTCTTCTCGGCGTATTCGAGGATGATCTCGCTGTAGGCCCTGGTCTGGAGAAGGCCTGGGATCAGGAAGGTCTCGTAGTTGTCCAGCGCTGTGGCATCCGCCTCGGCTTCGGCCAGGTCGAGGGCGGCATGTTTGACGAGTCCTCTGTAGTTCGTCCACCAGCCCTTTCCCGTGCTCTCGCTCATAGCGATCAGAGCGGAGCGGTACGCCGGGTCGGTGACTCGGCAGGCGTCGAGCCAGGTGTGCAGGCGATCGAGGTTGAGACTCAGCCTGCCGGCCTCTGTGTGGCTGACAGCAGGGCCTTTCATGCCCATCAGCGCGCCGATATCCGGGGCCGACACGCCTGCGGCGTCGCGGAGACGGCGTAGCTCCTCGCCGAAGCGGCGCTGTCGTTCGCTGATCTCGGTCCTGAGTCCCACGGAGGTGCCTCCTTGCACAGGCGATGCTACTTGGAGTGTAGGGGAAATTACAGATCGTGTTGCATGGTTGGACCTAGTTCCCTTACAGTCCAATCACAACCGCGCACCAGACGGATCGTCAGTTGCGTCTGTGCGTAGCCCCTCTGCACCGCTGGGAGATTCCCCATGTGTGACCCCAACCTCAATTCCCCCTCCCTCACCGTCTCTCGCGAGGCGTTGCGCGACACCATGGCGCGCGCCGGGTACCCCAATTCCTCCATCGGGGATGCCGAACTCGCTCTCGTGGAGCTGGTGGTGAACGCCTGGCGGCACGGGTTGACCGCCGCGCCCGTCGTCCTGGTCGCCGTCGTCCACGGGACGCTCCGCGTCACCGTCGCGGACCGCAGTCCCGTGCTGCCCGAGCAGCGGAAGCCCGACCCGTTCGCCCAGTCCGGGCGGGGGTTGATGCTGGTGGAGGGGCTCATGCACCGCTGGGGTGCGGAGCCGCAGAAGCTCGGCAAGCGCGTCTGGTTCGAGCTGGACGGCGCCGCGTGATCGCCCACCACCCGATCCACCCCGCCGACCCGGCCCTGCGGCAGCTCACCGGCCGGCAGATCACCGAACTGATCGTCGACCTCCGTACAGAGGGGCGGGAGTTCGGCCTCCTCTGGCCGTCCGCCCAGTCCGGCGAGGCCGATCTGAACGGCCGCGCCCTGGTCTCCATCGGCAACATCCCGGCCAGCACCTTGATCAACCTGCTGACTCTGCTGCGCGAGTTCAAGCGCCGGCGGGGCCGGGCGTGACGGGCATGCTGGTCCTGATCCTGCTGGCCGCTGCCGTCGGCGGTGTGTGTCAGGCCCGGTCCGAGCGGCTGCGGGATCGACGGGATCGGACATAGGTGCCATGCATGGCACGCGGGCCCGCCTCCTCCAGGCGGGCCCGCGCCATGCCCGGCCGTGGAGGTCAGGCGATGAAGTGGTCGAACTCGCCGGCCTTGGCGCCGAGGAGCCAGGCGTTGAGCTTGGTGCGGGTGGTGGTGACGATGTGGGTGGGGTTGTCGGACTCGCGGAGGTAGACGAGGTCGCCGTCGGACGCGATCTCGAGGCAGTTCGCCTGATCGCTGCTGAAGCTCGGCTGCTGCCAGTTGAGGTGCTCCATGGCTACCTTCCTTGTACTCCGTGGCGGACGTGCTGGAGCCACGATAAGCGGGCGCACAGCCGCGTCGTTTCGGTCATGTCAATTCGTACGACTCGTTGTGCTATTCCCTTGGGTCCTCAGTCGTTCCTACACTGAGACCCCGCCGCACGGGGGCTGCGGGAACCAGGTTGCCGACGGGCCCGGGGGAGGCGCGTGTGAACGACCGTGGCTGGGACGAGGACGATGCCCGGCCGTACTTCTTCCTCTCCTACGCGCACACCCCGAAGGCCGGCACGCGCGGCGCCGGTGATCCGAACCACTGGGTGCGCCAGCTGTACCGGGACCTGTGCGAGGCGGTGCTGCAACTGACCACGGTCCCGGCCGGGGTGCCGGTCGGCTTCATGGACGAGTCCATGCACCAGGGGGAGTTGTGGGCGGAGCGGCTGTCGGAGGAGCTGGCGACCTGCCGGGTGTTCGTACCGCTGTACTCGCCCCGGTACTTCAACAGCGTCCCGTGCGGGCAGGAGTGGCACGCCTTCACCCGCCGCCCGGTGTACCCGGCGACGATCGACGCGGAGCGCACCAGTGGCATCGTGCCGGTGCTGTGGGCGCCGATGAGTCGCTACCGGCTGCCCAAGGTGGCCAGTGAACTCCAGTTCAACCACGCCAGTTTCGGGCCGGACTACGCCACCGAGGGCCTGTACGCGCTGATGAAGCTCACCTACTTCCGCTCCGCCTACGAGCTGGCCGTGCACCGGCTGGCGGCGCGGATCGTGCAGGTGGCGGAGGAGACGGTGATCCCGGTCGGGCGGCGGCTGGACTTCAACGGCCTGCCCAGTGCCTTCGACGTGAGCGCGCCGACCAAGCAGCTGCGGATCTCCGTACTCTCCTACCATCAGGGCGAGTTGCCGCCCGACCGCAATCCCGACTTCTACGGCACCCGGCGCACCGACTGGCACCCCTATCGCCCGGCCGGCTCGCCGATCGCCCAGCACGCGGTGCGGCTGGCCCGGCAGTTGGGGTTCCAGCCGACCGTGCACGAGTTCGACGACGAGGTCGAGTCCATCATCGAGGGGGAGGCGGCAGCCCCCGGCCTGCTCCTGCTCGACCGGTGGGCGCTGCGCGACCCGGACCGCCGGGAGCTCGTCCGCCGCTTCGACCGCTCGGACGCCACCTGGGTGAGCGTCCTGGAGCCGTGGAACACCGAGGACCCCGAGTGCGAGGAACGCGGCGGCGACCTCGGAGAGTTGAGCGACCAGGCGCTGCGCATCACCCGGCGGGCGAGCCGCCCCAGCTTCCTCGGCGTGACCGGCCCGACCGGGCTGAACACCCTGGAGGACTTCGACGACGCGCTGCCCCGGGCCGCCATGAAGGCCAAGTACGCCTTCGAGGGCCGCACCAGGGCCGAGCCGGAGGATCCGCCGCCGCCCCGCCCGAACCTGCGGGACGCCTTCCGGCGCGGCCCGGGCGCGGCCCCGTTCGGCCGCGACGCCCCCTTCGGGCAGGACGGCTCCGGACCCGACGACCACCCAGACCGTGACGACGGCGATGACCCCGATGACGGGATGGCGCCCTTGGGAGGACGACCCAGATGAGCGAGAACCCCACCAGGAACTTCCGCGTCGGGGGCCTCACCGTGGCCGAACTGGCCGCCCAGCGGGAGGCCGAGCGACGGTCCGTGGAGCAGGACCGCAACGGCCGGATCATCACCTTCTACTCCTACAAGGGCGGCACCGGGCGCACCATGGCGCTCGCCAACACGGCCTGGATCCTGGCCGCCAACGGCTACCGGGTGCTCACCGTGGACTGGGACCTGGAGGCGCCGGGCCTGGCCAAGTTCTTCCACCCCTTCCTCGACCCGGCCTCGCTGGCCGGCACGACCGGGATGATGGACCTGATCGCCGAGTACCGCGAGGAGGCCCTGCGCCCGGTCGAGCACGCCGAGGGCTGGCACCTGGACTTCGCCAGGGTGCACCCGCACGCGCTGTCGCTGTCCTGGCCGCTGTTCCCGACCGGGGGCAGCCTGGACTTCCTGTCCGCCGGCCAGTTCAACCGGGACTACTCCGAGGCCGTCACCCACCTGGACTGGGACATCTTCTACGACCGCTTCGACGGCGGGCAGTTCTTCGACGCCCTCAAGGCCGACATGAGCAAGCGGTACGACTACGTGCTCATCGACTCGCGCACCGGACTGTCCGACATCGCCGAGATCTGCACCGTCCAGATGCCCGACGACCTGGTGGTCTGCTTCACCCTGAGCGACCAGTCCATCGACGGTGCCTCCCGGATCGCCCAGCACATCCACGACCGCTACCGCGAGCGCGGCATCCGCATCCTGCCCGTCCCGATGCGCATCGACGAGGGCGAGAAGGAGAAGGCCGACGCCGGCCGCTCCCTCGCCCGGGTCCGCTTCGACGGGCTGCCGGCCGGCCTCAACGGCGAGGAACTCGCCTCCTACTGGGGCTCGGTGGAGATCCCGTACCGGCCGTTCTACGCCTACGAGGAGATCCTCGCCACCTTCGGCGACCAGACCGGCACCCCCACCTCGATGCTCGCCGCCTGCGAGCGGCTCACCGCGATGATCACCCGGCGCAAGGTCACCTCCCTGCCGGTCATGGACGAGGAACTACGGCTGCGCTACGTGGACGCGTTCACCCGCCGCCGCCCGTCCGTCCCCGCCGACCTCTACCTCTCCTACGTCCCCGAGGACCGGATGTGGGCGGACTGGATCGAGTCCGTGCTCACCCGGGCCGGCTTCCGGGTGCTGCCCCGCGACCTCAGCGCCGGCACCGACACGCGCGAGGAGACCGAACGCGGCATCGACGCCGCCTACCGGACCGTCGCCGTGCTCTCGCCCGCCTACCAGCGCTCCCCGCAGGCCCGGGCGCTGTGGGAGTCCGTGGTCAACTCCGACCCCGCCGGCACCCGGCGCCAGCTCGTCCCCGTCCGCGTCGGCGACGTCAGGCTCACCGCACCCTTCAGCAACCGCAACCCCGTCGACCTCGTCGGCCGCGACGAGACGCAGTCCGTCCAGACCCTGCTGCGTGCCCTCGGCCGCGGCGACGTCGTCCTGACCGAGCCCAACGGCGGCGGGCCGCGCTTCCCCGGCAGCAAGCCGACCGTGTGGGACGTCCCGCCGCGCAACCCCTCCTTCACCGGCCGCGCCGCCGTCCTGGAGCAGCTGCGCAACCAGCTGCGCGGCGGCATGGCGGCCGTCCTGCCCACCCCCCAGACGCTGTACGGGCTCGGCGGCGTCGGCAAGACCCAGGTCGCGCTGGAGTACGCGCACCGGTTCATGTCCGACTACGACCTGGTCTGGTGGATCGACGCCGAACAGACCGAACTCGTCGCCCCCGCCCTCGCCGACCTCGCCCGCCGGCTCGGCCTGCGCGTCGGCGACTCCGTCACCGAAGCCGCCGAGGCCGCCCGGGAGGCGCTGCGCCGCGGCGTGCCCACCTCGCGCTGGCTGCTGATCTTCGACAACGCCGACGAACCGGCCGAGATCCGCCGCTTCTTCCCCGGAGGCTCCGGCCACATCCTGGTCACCTCCCGGAACCAGGCCTGGACCGGGCACGCCGAGGCGCTGGAGGTGGACGTCTTCACCCGCGGCGAGAGCGTCGAGCACCTGTGCCGGCGAGCCCGCGGCCTGTCCCGCCCGGACGCCGACCGGGTCGCCGAGGCGGTCGGCGACCTGCCGCTCGCCGTCGAGGTCGCGGCCGCCTGGCTGGACACCACCGGCACCCCGGTGGAGACCTACGTCGCCCAACTGCACGCCGAGGCGGCCCGCGCGCTGGCCGTCGCCCGCCCCGCCGACTACCCGACCCCGGTCGGCGCGACCTGGAACGTCTCCATCGGCCGGCTGCGCCAGCAGTCCCCGGCCGCCGTCCGGCTCCTCCAGCTCTGCGCGTTCTTCGCGCCCGAGCCGATCTCGATGAACCTCTTCTACAGCGACCAGATGATCCGGGCGCTGGTGAAGTACGACGCCGACCTCAGCGACAAGTTCATGCTGGGCAAGGTGATCCAGGCGATCGGCCGGTACGCGCTGGCCAAGGTCGACGCCGGCAGCAACAGCTTCCAGGTGCACCGGCTCGTCCAGGCGGTGATCCGGGCCGAGATGACCGACGACGAACAGGAGATCGCCGTCCACGAGGTGCATCGCATCCTGACCGGCGCCCGGCCGGTCCTCGGCGACACCGACGACCCCGCCAACTGGCCCGCCTTCGACGAGATCTGGCCGCACCTGTCGCCCTCCAAGGCGCACAACTGCGACGAGGCGGACACCCGCCAGCTGCTCATCGACCGCGTCCGCTACCTCTGGAAGCGCGGCGAACTCGACCGCGCCCGCGACCTCGGCCACGCCCTGGACACCGAGTGGACCAACAAGCTCGGCGAGAACGACCGGCAGACCCTGCTGCTGCGCTTCCAACTCGCCAACGTGCTGCGCTCCCAGGGCAACTACGCGGAAGCCCTGGCCCTGGACGAGGACACCCTGGAACGCCAGCGGGCCCTGCTCGGCGAGCACCACCCGTACACCCTGATGACGGCCGGCTCCCTCGGCGCCGACCGCCGGGCACTCGGCCGGTTCCAGGCCGCACTCGACCTCGACCGCGAAATCCTCGACCAGTTCCGCGAGTTGTTCGGCGACGACAACCCGCGCACGCTCTCGATGGCCAACAACCTGGCCATCGACTACCGGCTCGTCGGCAACAGCGAGGCCGCCCGCGAACTCGACCAGGAGACCCTCGACCGGCGCACGGCCGTCCTCGGCCCCCGGCACCCCTACACCCTCTCCACCAAGTCCAACCTCGCCCGCGACCTGCGCGAACTCGGCGACTACCGCGGCTCGGTGGACCTGCTCCAGGAAGTCACCTCCGACCTCGGCGACGTCCTCGACCCCGACCTGCCGGAGAACCTGCGCAACGCCAAGTCCCTGGCCGTCTCACTGCGCCGCATCGGCGCGCTCGCCGAAGCCCGCCGGATCACCAAGGAGACCTACGAGCGCTACCTGGAGCGCTACGGCGCCGACGCCCCCGACGCGCTCGCCTGCGCGCTCAACCTGGCCGCCGACCACAGCGCCTCCGGCGACAAGGAGGCCGCCCGCGACCTCTGCTCCACCGTCTTCGAAGGCCACCGCCGCCTGTTCGGCGACGAACACCCCTTCACCCTGGCCTGCGCCAACAACCTCGGCATCTACCTGCGCGGCAGCGGTGACGTCCAGGGCGCCATCGAACGCGGCCGGCTCACCGTCGAGGGGCTGACCGACTCCGTCGGAGCGGACCACCCGTACACCCTCAACGCGGTGATCAACCTGGCCAACGCCTACGGCGACGACGGCCAGATCGGCCTCGCCGAGGAACTCGGCCGGGCCGCCTACCAGGGCCTGTGCGAGCGCTACACGCCCCGGCACCCGGACGCCGTCGCCTGCGAGGCCAACCTGTCGATCACCCTGCGCTCGGCCGGTCGGCACACCCAGGCCGCCGAACTGCGGGCCCGCGCGATCGGCGAGCTGATCCGGCAGTTCGGCGAGGAGCACCCCAACACGGTCGCGGCGCGCGGCTGGAAGCGGATCAACCGGGACCTGGAGCCGCAACCGGTGTAAGCGGCGGTGCAGGCGCCGGTGAGAGCACGGCCTCCGGCCGGGGGCGGCGGGTACGCTGCGGGACCATGAGCAAGCAGACGCCGCCCCCGGTCCTGGTCACCCGGCGCCTCGCGCCCGGGGTGATCGAACGGCTCACCGCGCGCCACACCGTCACCTGCCACGACTCCGACCAGGCGATGGCCCGGGCCGACCTGCTGGCCGCCGTCCGCGACCGCCGTGCAGTGCTCACCACCCTGGACGACCGGGTCGACGGCGAGTTCCTGGACGCGGCCGGGCCGTCCCTGGAGATCGTCGCCAACCACGCCGTGGGGCACCACAACATCGACCTGGCCGCCTGCGCCGAACGCGGCGTGCTGGTCTCCAACACCCCCGGCGTGCTCACCACCGCCACCGCCGACATGGCCTGGGCGCTGCTGCTGGCCGCCACCCGCCGCCTCGGCGAGGGCGAGCGCCTGCTGCGCTCCGGCAGCCCCTGGACCTGGGCGCCGAACTTCCTGCTCGGCATGGAGCTGGCCGGCACCCCGCTGGGCGTGCTCGGCATGGGCCGGATCGGGCAGGCGGTGGCCCGCCGGGCCCGCGCCTTCGACATGCCGGTCAGCTACCACAACCGCCGCGAGCTGCCGCCCGAGCAGGCCGACGGCGCCACCTGGCGGCCGCTGGAGGACCTGCTCGCCCACTCCACGGTGCTGGTCGTCACCGCCCCGCTCAGCGCCGCCACCCGGCACCTGCTGGACGCCCGCCGCCTCGCCCTGCTGCCGCGCGGGGCGGTGGTGGTCAGCATGACCGCCGGAGTGGTGGACGAGGAGGCGCTGGCCGGCGCGCTGGAGTCCGGCGCGCTGTTCGCCGCCGCCGTGGACAACTTCGAGCACGAGCCGGCCGTCCCGTCCGCGCTGCTCGCCCAGGAAGGCGCCGTCCTGGCCCCGCACCTGGGCAGTGCCACCGTCGCCACCCGGCAGGCGATGGGCGGCCTGGCCGTGGACAACGTCCTGGCCGTGCTGGGCGGGGGAGCGCCGGTCACCCCGGTGACGGCCTGAGGCCTTAGCCCGCCGCCCAGGCCAGGGCGGTGGTCAGCACCCGGAAAGCGCCGAAGTGCGCGGCGCCGGGCTCCAGGAAGAGCTCGGCGCCGGGGATGTGGTCGCCCAGCCAGCGGGAGTGCTCGACCGGGGAGAACTGGTCGTCGGTGCCGTGCCACAGCCAGCTCGGCACCGCGATGTCCTCGACCTTGAACCCCCAGTCGGCGGTGAACGCCAGCACGTCGTCGATCCAGCCGTCCGCGCCGTGCCGGAACGCCTCCCGGTAGTTGCTCTGCAGCATCCGCCGCAGCCCGCTGTCGGCCACCACCTCCCGGTCGGCGGGCGACAGTTCGGGCCGCAGCCCGTTCAGCAGCCGGACCGGGTCGTCCTTGATCTGCCGGGAGCGGAACTCCATCGCGTCGGCGATCCGGCCGTGCCCGCGCTCCGCCTCCTGGTAGGCGTGCACGTTCGACGGGGTCATCCCGGCGTACCAGTCCAGGCCGGCCGCGTTGCGCGGCGCCAGGCCGACCAGCACCGCCACCCGGCTGACCCGCTCCGGCAGCAGCGCCGCGCAGGCCAGCGCGTGCGGGCCGCCGCCGGAGCGGCCGAGCACCGCGAAGCCGTCCAGCTTGAGGTCGTCCGCGATGGCCCGCACGTCGGCGGCCGCCGCGCTCACCCGGCGGCCGAACTGGCGGGTCGAGTCGCCGTAGCCGGGCCGGTCGTAGGAGATCAGCCGCACCCCCAGCCGGTACAGCACGGTGCTGCGCGGGTGCGGGCCCACCCGGCTGCCGGGCATGCCGTGCAGCAGGAACACCGGGCGGCCGCGCGGGTCGCCCAGGGATTCGACGGCGAGGGCGCGACCGTCCGGGGCCTTGACCATCCGTAACGACACCTGCGGCCTCCTCAGTGGTCCCGGTCGGTGGTGGTGCGGATCTCCCGGCGGGCCTGCCAGGTGGTGTGCTCGCGGGAGACCGCGTCCTCGGCGTCCCGGGCCAGCCGGGCCCAGAGCTCCTCGGCGTCCGCCGACTCCACGTCCAGCCGGGCCAGTTGGCGCCGGATGAGCTCCAGCTCGTCGGCGGCCAGCCCGTACGCGGCGGCCAGCGGGCGGTACTGGCGCAGCTGCGCCCACGCGGTGATCGAGGCGGCCACCGCCGAGACGGTGCCCAACGCGTCGTAGGTGAACGCGCCGAGCGCCCGCAGCACCGCGAGCACCAGCCCGAGCGCCGGGAGCACCACGCCCAGCACCCCCGCCAGGGCTCCGGCCCGGGCGCAGTACCGGGACTTGGCGCGGTACCAGTCGTGCTGCACCTGGATCCGCTCCCGCAGGTACACCTCGCGCCGCACCGCGAGCGGCTGCTCGCGCAGGTCGCGCATCGCCGCCGTGATCCCGGCGAGCTCCGCCCCGGCGCCCGGCGTGACCACCCGGCTGTCCCGGAAGGCGCCCAGCACCCCGCCGAGCTGGACGCGGTACAGGCCCTCCGCGTCCGGCAGGGTGTGCGGCGGCGGCTGGTAGGCGTCCGCCCGGACGGCGAACTTCCAGGCCAGCGTCTTGACCGACTCGGCGGCGGCCCGGCCCTCGTACCAGAGCCCCTGCGGGTTCTGCCGGCTGATCACCACCGCGAGGACGATCGCGCCGAGGTAGGCGGCGGCCGCCGGCCAGGCCCACGGCTCGCCGTCGGCCGAGCCGGTCGCGGCGGCGGCCACCAGCAGGAGCAGCTCCCAGGCGGAGAGCAGCACCGAACGCCGCTGGCCGCGCAGCGAGGCCGCGTCGGCGGCCCAGAAGAACCCGGGCAGCAGTTCCCGCTCGCGCACCCACCCCGTCCGTCCCGCCCCAGACGCCATGTCCGGCCCCCACCCGTCGCTCCGGTCGCACCGCCCTCCTGCCCCGGGCGGCTTCCCGGTACGCCTGGCCCGCCCCCGGGCCGCCCGCAATGGCCGGGATGCCCCGGTGGATTGTCCGGCCCGGGTACGTTCGGTGGGCGGGCGGACACCCTGCGTGGCCCGGCGTGCCCGTGGGCGCGACCGGTGGGCGTCAGTAGGTGTAGAGGATCCGGTCGGCGTTGTCGGCCATCTGCTTGGCGTTCCACTCGGTGCCGCCGGGGACGTTGCCGGAGCGGAACAGCGGCGGGGCCGCGGCGGTGCCCTCGGCCGCCGCGTCGGCCAGCCGGCCGACCGCCGAGGCGACCACGGCCTGCATGAGCGCGCTGGTCACGATGGTGGAGACCGGGCCGAAGGTGGTCTCGGCGGCCGGGTGGGTCAGCTCGCCGTCCCCGACCGCGATCTTGCTGTCCAGCACCACGTCGCAGTTGTCCTTCAGGTACGTGCCGGACGGGTGCGCCGGGGGCACCTCGCCCGGGTACGCCAGCGAGGTCACGCCGATCACCTTCAGGCCGCGGTCCCGGGCGTACCGGGCCAGCTCGACCGGCATCACCTGGCGGCCGGACAGCGAGATCACGAACAGCAGGTCGCCGGAGGCGGCCGGGGTCAGGTCCAGGGTGGTGGTGGCCAGGCCGGACACCCGCTCCAGCGCGCTGGCCAGCGGCGCGGGCATCACCGTCACCCCCGCCATCCCGGGGACGTTCAACAGGTTCATCGGGACCAGCCCGCCGGCCCGGTAGACCACGTCCTGGGCCGGCAGCGCGGAGTGCCCGGCGCCGAAGGTGAACACCCGGCGGCCCTCGGTGATCGCCTCGGCGAGCAGCGCCGCGGCGGCCTCGATGGCGTCGGCCTCCTCCTCCCGGACCCGCTGGAGATGGGCGATCGCGGCGTCGAAGTACCGGCCGACCAGGTCGTTCATCTGTTGCCTTCGCTCTCTGCCGGTGGGGGAGCCGGCCGGGTGGGGCGGGCCGGTCGGGTCCGGGCCGCCAGTGGAGAAAGCTACGGCGAGCACCGTGGCGCCCAGGCGGCACCGCTGTCAACAGGAACGAAAACCGGGACCCGGGGCCCTTGCGCGGGCCCGGTTGTCGGTGCAGTACGTCAGAATTGGCGGTGAGGACACCGAAGAACGGAGCCAGCGGCGATGTCTGGGCTGATCGACACCACTGAGATGTACCTTCGCACCATCCTGGAGCTGGAGGAGGAAGGCATCGTCCCGATGCGCGCCCGGATCGCCGAGCGACTGGAGCAGAGCGGCCCGACGGTCAGCCAGACGGTCGGCCGGATGGAGCGCGACGGGTTGTTGCAGGTGGCGGGGGACCGCCACCTCGAACTGACCGACGACGGGCGCCGGCTCGCCGTGCGCGTCATGCGCAAGCACCGCATCGCCGAGTGCCTGCTCGTCGACGTGATCGGACTGGAGTGGGAGCAGGTCCACGAGGAGGCCTGCCGCTGGGAGCACGTGATGAGCGAGACGGTCGAGCGAAAGGTGCTCGCCATGCTCGGCCACCCGACCCAGTCCCCGTACGGCAACCCGATCCCGGGCCTGGACGAGCTGGGCGACGCCAAGGCCGAGGGCGAGGGCTTCGACGCCGCGCTCGTCCCGCTGGACACCGTCAAGCCGGGTGACGGCGGCGCCAGCGTGGTGGTCCGCCGGATCGGCGAGCCGATCCAGACCGACGGCGAACTGATGCGCACGCTGCGCCGGGCCGGGATCCGGCCGGGCTCCACCGTGCGGGTCAGCGCCGGCGTCGGCGGCGTGCTGGTCGGCACCGGGGAGAACGCGGCGGAGCTGGGCAAGGACATCGCCCAGCACGTCTTCGTCGCCCAGGCCTGAGGAACGCGCCCCCCCGGGCCCGGAGGAACGCTTCCGGGCCCGGGGAACGTGCTTCCCGGAACGACGCGAAGGGCCCGCTGCTCCCCGTGCAGCGGGCCCTTTCGCCTCCCCGTTCCCTCCCTGTCCCCTCCGTCCCTCCCATCCCCTCCGTTCCCTCCCGGCCCCTCCACCGCCTCGCCCGGCTTCCCCGTCCGAGCGCTCCCTCCGGCGTCCCCTCGCACCGCAATTCCTCCCCTCGGCCGATCATGGCAATCCTTGAGCGTTGTCACTCGTCCGGGGGGCTTTCGCCCATGGTCAGCGGGTACACGGAGGCCTTATCCGCACATGCGTGTGACGGGCCTCGCCTCCGGTGGGAGACAAGGCCCGTCAGCCGGGCGCGGGGTGTCGCGCGCTGCGCGCCCTCACCCGATAGGCGGAGGGCGGCCGTTCACGGGGTGGTGAATCGGGGCAGTGAATCGGGGCGGTTCACGAGGCCGTTCACGAGACGGTGAACCAGGGTGGTGAACCGCGGCGGTGAACCGCGGCGGTGAACCGTTGCCGCGCCCGTTCAGCGCACCGCTGCCGCCGGCTGGGCGGGCTGGGGGTGGGCGGCCGCGGGCGCCTCGCGTCCGCAGGCGTACGCGAGCGGGCTGATCAGCTCGGCGGCGTCGGGCAGCCAGCGGTTGAGCGCCGAGGGGGAGCGGGCCCACTGGGCGTAGCCGGTGCCGCCGATCCGGGAGGGCGGGGCGACCGTCCAGTCCCCTTCGCCGCGGGCCACCAGGTCCAGCCGACCGGGCGGCCAGCCGAGCTTGCGGAGCATCTCCGGCAGCTTGGCCGCGACCCCGGGCAGCACCAGGAAGTGCAGCCGCCGGCCGATCCGGCCGGGCGAGGCGGGCAGCACCGCGACCGGGCCCAGCTGGAGGTCCATCCGCTCCATCCGCGCCAGCGCCAGGCAGCCGGCCGTCTCCGGGACGTCCAGGACGTCGAAGGACCGGCCGGTGGGCAGCAGGATCGAGGCCTGCGGCCGCTCGGTCCACCAGCGCCGCACCGCCCCCGGCCCGGCGCTCGCCTTGCGGGCCCAGTCCGCGTCGAGCGGGTGGGCCCCCGGCAGCAGGCAGCGCCGGTCGCCGCAGGAGCAGCGGGCGGGCCCGTCGCCGTCGATCAGCCAGGCGCCGGGAGCGACCTCCCAGTGGCGGTTCTCGGCGTAGCCGACGGCTTCGATGAGCAGCGGGGGCAGTGCGGCGGTCTTGCCCTGGTCGGGGGAGTCGGGGATGTCTTCCACACGCTGCTCAACTACCGTGTGTGAGGCTGGTTACGGCCCGGCGCAAGCCGGTTGGGCGTATACCGGCAATGTCACCCGAACCGGTTACTCGACCGAGTTGAGGCGGGCGGAGGCAGGCGCAGTGGGGGCGCACAGGAGCATTTCCCAGGGCGCGTGGGGGGTGCGGATCGTCACCGTGGGTATCCCGCTGGCGTTGCTGATCGCTAACCTGGTGTCAGATTCCTTGGACGGTCGGACAGTCGGCAACAGATCAGCAGAATCGTCGCCCGCCGGCCGGGACCGGAGGGTGTGGGGAGGCGAAACCCAATGGCCGCAAGACCACTCGTCGCACGACAGCCCAACGAGCGTCTGCAGCAACTGATCCAGGAGGCCAGCTGCTCCAACGCCGGCCTGGCCCGGAGGGTCAACCTCTGCGGCGCCGAGCACGGTCTGGACCTGCGGTACGACAAGACCTCCGTCGCCCGCTGGCTGCGCGGGCAGCAGCCGCGCGGGCAGGCGCCGGCGGTGATCGCCGAGGCCCTCGGCCGCAAGCTCGGCCGCAGCGTGTCGGTCGAGGAGATCGGCATGGCCGACGGCAAGAACCTCAGCTCCGGTATCGGGCTCCAGTTCGCGCCGACCCTGAACGCCGCCCTGGAGCAGGTCTGCGAGCTCTGGCGCAGCGACGTCGGACGGCGGGACTTCCTGACCGGGGCCACGGTCGCGGCCTCCGCGCTGGTGGAGCCCAGCCGGGACTGGCTGATCACCCCGCCCGACCCGGTGGTGGCCCGCACCGGCGGCCCCCGGGTCGGCCCGACCGACGTGGCCGCGATCAAGGCCACCACCACGATGCTGGTCGACCTGGACCACCGCTTCGGCAGCGGTCACGTGCGCCCGGTGGTCGTGCACTACCTCAACTCGGTGGTCTCCAGCCTGCTCGGCGGGGCGTACCGGGACGAGACCGGGCGCCAACTCTTCGCCGCGGTGGCCCGGTTGACCGAACTGGCCGGATACATGGCGGTGGACACCGGCCAGCCCGGCCTGGCCCAGCGCTACTACATCCAGGCGCTCCGGCTCGCCCAGGCGGCCGACGACCGCGGCTACGGCGGCTACGTGCTGGCGGCGTCGATGAGCCACCTGGCGGCGACGCTCGGCAACCCGCGGGAGATCGCCCAGCTCGCCCGTGCCGCGCAGGAGGGCGCCCGGACGGTCGCCACCCCGACGGCGATGGCGATGTTCTACGCCGCCGAGGCCCGCGGCCACGCCCTGCTGGGGGACGCCCGCTCCTGCGAGGCGGTGTCGGCCAAGGCGCTGGAGATGATGGAGAAGCGCCGCCCGGAGGACGACCCGGACTGGATCGTCCACTTCGACGACGCCTACCTGTCGGACGAACTGGCCCACTGCCACCGGGACTTGGAGCAGGCCGGTCAGGCCGAGCACTACGCCCGCCGGGCGCTCGACCTGCACCCGCCGACCCGGGTCCGCCGCCGCGCGGTGGACCTCGTCCTGCTCGCCACCGCCCAGTTGCAGCAGCGGGACCTCGAACGCGCCTGTGAGACGGGCGCGCAGGCGGTCCGGTTGCTGAGCGGGCTGCGGTCCAACCGGGGCGTGGAGTACCTGGACGAGTTCCGGCGCAGGCTGGAGCCCTACCGGGAGCAGCGGGTGGTCCGCGAGTTCCACGCCCGGGCGGATGCGGAGGCCGCCTAGTGTCGCGCCCGGGGCGCCAGGGCGGGTCCAAGGCCCCGGGCCCCGGCGGGGCGGGGTGAGGGGAGCGTGAGGGATGTCCCGCCCGCGTGGTCACCCGGTTCGGCGAACCGGTAGCGTGGGCGCGACGTCCAAGGAACTGTGATGCCCCCAAGAACCGACGAGATGTGGTCCGCCGTCAGCGCGCGGTCGTGCACAGGTGAGGAATCGCGTTGAGCCAGCGCCGCTCGTACCCCAACTCGGGTGACTTCAACCTGGACGACCTGTTCCGCCCCGAGCCCGGCCAGACCCAGGGCGGCGCGCCGGGCCAGCCGCAGGGTCACCCCCAGGGCCACCCGCAGGGGCAGACGGGCGTGCCGCCGGTGGGGCAGCCGTCCGGGCAGCCGGAGTACCTCGGCGAGGGCGGGCACGCGCGGCCGACCCAGGCCATGCCGGCCCAGCCCGCCCCGTGGGCCGGCGCTCCGCAGCCCGGTTACGGCGTCCCGCAGCACGAGCCGGCGCCGGAGACGCAGCACCTCCCGCCGTACCCGGGCGCGGACCCGTACGCGGGCGGGTACCCCACGGGCCAGTCCCAGGCCGGCTACCCGCAGCAGCCCGGCCCGGGCGGCTACCAGGGCTACTCGCAGGCCGGGCAGCCGCCGCCGGCGCCGGCCTACCCCGGTCAGGACTACGGGCAGAACTACGGCCAGGGCTACGGGCAGGACCACGGGCACGGGCAGGGCTACGCCCAGGACCACGGGCAGGGCTTCGACACCACCCAGGCGGGCGCGCAGGCTCCGGCCGCCCGGGGCGGCCGCCCGTCCAACAAGCTGATCATCGGTGGGGTGGTGGCCGGTTTCGCGGTGGCCGGCATCCTGGTCGCCGTCCTGGTGAACGGGGACGACACCACCCCCGCCGCCGACGCCAAGAAGACCCTCCCGGTGGCCGCCACCGGCAGCGCCACCCCCGGCACGGCGAGCGCGAGCAGCTCGGGCACCACCGTCGACCCGGCGGTCAAGGCCCAGGCGCAGCCGCTGTCGGACCTGCTCGGCACCGCGAGCGACAGCCGCTCGGCGGTGGTCGGCGCGGTCGCCGCGGTGCAGAAGTGCGACAAGCTGCCCGAGTCGCAGCAGGCGCTCACCGGCGCGGCCGGCAAGCGGCGCGAACTCCAGACCAAGCTCGGCCAGCTGAAGGCCGACAAGCTGCCCGGCGGCCAGCAGCTGGTCGAGCAGCTCAATGCGGCGTGGACCGCCTCCGCGCAGGCCGACGACGAGTACGCGGCCTGGGCCGGGGACTCACAGGCGCCCGGCGCCTGTGACCCCAAGAAGCTGGACAACCAGCACTACAAGAACGCCGTCCAGGCCAGCGGCACGGCGACCACCGCGAAGAAGCAGGCCTCGACCCTGTGGAACGCGATCGCCACCCAGACCGGCCTGCCCAGCCGCAGCGACGGCGACCTGTAGGACGGACGGGGGAACGGGCCCGCCGGCCCGCCCCTTCGTCGTCCGTCCCCCTGTCGTCCGTGCTGCGTCGGCTGTCCTTCACCGGCCGTCCTGCGCCGCCCGGGCGTCACGCCGGCGGGCGGCCCCCGGTGAGCACCCAGCGGATGTCCACGAAGCCCGGCTGCTGGAGGGTCATCCGGCCGCCCTTGACCACCTGGTAGGTGACCCAGGTGTTCACCAGCCGCGGGGATTCGGTGCTGGGCAGCATGTTGGGGGTGCCCCAGTTCAGCGGCGGGGTGAGGCCGACGTCGATGCTCTCACCGCTGTCCAGCAGCCCGGTGACGGTCTTCTCGGTGACCTGCCGGCCGGACGCCGCGACCTTCTCGGCGACCAGCCGGAACACCTCGTACGCGACCCAGGTGGTCTGCACGCCGGGATCGGAGACGTCGATGGTGTGGCTGCCGGTGGTGTCGGCGCGCACCACCGCGCGCAGCCCGTCCCAGACCTTCGCCGACTCCGGCGGGTACCAGCTGGTGACGTAGGTGCCGGCCAGTGGGCCGGAGTCGCCGCCGGTGGAGTCGACCACCGACTGCTGCACGCTGCCGATCACCGAGGCGAACCGGGTGTTCCTCGGGTTCAGCCGACGGTAGGAGTCCAGCAGGTTGCCGGTCGGCTCGGCGGCGAGGGCGCTGGTGACGCAGTTCGCCGCTTCGTCCCTGCCGATCGCCTTGCGGGCCACCGCCGTGTAGTCGGTGGACTGCTCGGGCGCCTTGACGTCGAGCAGCTTGATGCCGGCCGGCTTGAGCGCGTTGGCCAGGTAGCCGAGCAGGTTGTCGCCGGACGGGGTGTCCGGGCGGACGAGTGCGACGGCCTTGCAGCCGGCTTCGACCAGCTGACGGCCGCTGCCGCCGATCAGTGCAGGCATGCCGCCGTCCACCGGGTACGAGAGCGGGCTGCTGAACTCGGGCTGGGAGAGCCCGTAGCCGCCGATCAGGGGGATGCCGGCGCGCTCCAGGACGGGCATGAAGTCGAAGCCGTACTGGCTGTAGGAGCCGATCACGGCGACCGCCTTGGCGTCCACCGCCCGCTGGGCGCAGGCCTTGGCGCCTTCGGAGGTGTTGTGCTCGTTGCAGGTGAGCACCTGAAGCCGGCGGCCGTTCAGTCCGCCCTTGAGGTTGACGTCCCGGCCGATCGCCTCGGCGAGCGCGGTCATGCCGGGCCGGTCGGCGGAGCCGGTGCCGGACGGGGACCAGGTCATCACGGTGAGGTCGCCGCCGTTGGTGGAGGCATCGGCCGGTCCGCCGCACGCGGAGGCCGAGAAGAGGGTGGGGAACAGGGCCGCGGCGGTGGCGGCCGCGGCGATCGGGCGGCGGCGGCGCCGCGCGAACTGGTGCCGGGGCTGGAACGGGTCCCTTCGGCTGGTCATCGGTCTTCCCTCTCTGGGGCGCCATCCGGCGCACCGGAGCAAGCCAAGCCCCGGCGCCACACGCCGAGAGGGCCGAAGTACGAACGGCCGGGTAACGGGAGCTGAAATCAGGCGGGGTACGCGTGTAGATCGGGAGTGGAGTACGAACGGACAGGGAACGTACGATCGTTCTCCATGTCCGCCAGCACAGATTCTTCGCATCGGTCTGCCCGAAACACTTCTCGTCCGGGCCACCGCTCCAGCACGATGAACGGCATGCCGCTCAACGACCTGCCCTGGTGGCGCTGGCGAGCCCGACTGCGCTCGGCGCTGCACATGTTGTCCGACCCCGGTTTCCAGCAGGAGACCTGGCTGAACGGCCGGGAGGGGTACGGCGACGTGACCGACGCCGTCTACCGGCTGGTCGAGGACACCTGGCTGGACCACTGGTCGGCCGAGAAGTACGTGGGCACGATCTTCCGCGACTCCGCCGAGGCCGCCCTGGTCGACGTCGCGGTGCTGCGGGTGGTCCAGCTGCTGCACGAGGTCGGCGCGGACGCCCACGCCTCCGCCTACTTCGGCCACCCCGGCTGGCCGGAGGCGGTCCGGGCCGCGCGCGAGGCGCACGTCGCGCTGGCGGTGAACGACGGGGACGACCCGGACGCGGCGCCCAAGTCGCTGGACGTGCTGCGCATCCTCACCCGGGTCTGAGCCCGGGTCTGAGCCCGGGTCTGAGCCCGGGCCGACGGCGGGGCCGCCGGCCGGGTGTCCGGTCGGGCCGCTGAGCAGTGCCGTCCCGCAGTACGGGCAGCGGGGCGGCGGCTGTCCAGGATGTGACACGCTGGACCACCCACGAACGCCACGACCTCAGGACGGGATACCCCCAGTGGACCAGCAGCCGGCCAGCGCCCAGTACGTCCTCACGCTGTCCTGCCCCGACAAGCAGGGCATCGTCCACGCCGTCTCCAGCTACCTCTTCATGACCGGCTGCAACATCATCGACAGCCAGCAGTTCGGCGACGGGGACAGCGGGCTGTTCTTCATGCGGGTGCACTTCTCCGCCGCCGAGCCGGTCACCGCCGACAAGCTGCGGGCCAGCTTCGCGGCGATCGGGGCCTCGTTCGGGATGGACTGGCAGATCCACCCGACCGAGCAGCGGATGCGGATCGTCCTCATGGTCAGCAAGTTCGGGCACTGCCTGAACGACCTGCTCTACCGCACCCGGATCGGTGCCCTGCCGGTGGAGATCGCCGCGGTGGTGTCCAACCACACCGACCTGCGCGACCTGACCGAGAGCTACGGCGTCCCGTTCCACCACATCCCGGTCACCCGGGACACCAAGGCCGACGCCGAGCAGCAGCTGCTGGACCTGGTCGCCAAGGAGGACGTCGAGCTGGTCGTGCTGGCCCGCTACATGCAGGTGCTCTCGGACCAGCTGTGCACCGCGCTGTCCGGCCGGGTGATCAACATCCACCACTCCTTCCTGCCGAGCTTCAAGGGCGCCAAGCCCTACCACCAGGCGCACGCCCGGGGCGTGAAGCTGATCGGCGCCACCGCGCACTACGTCACCGCCGACCTCGACGAGGGCCCGATCATCGAGCAGGAGGTGGCCCGGGTGACCCACGACGTCACCCCGGACCAGCTGGTCGCGCTCGGCCGGGACGTCGAGTGCCAGGCGCTGGCCCGTGCGGTGAAGTGGCACAGCGAGCACCGGGTGCTGCTGAACGGCACCCGCACGGTGGTCTTCGCGTAGCGAGGCCGGGGCGGTCGGCGGCCGGTGTGGTTGCCGCCGTTGCGGCGGCTGTGGCCGCTTACGGCCGCGACAGCAGCGGCAGGGCGTGCAGCACCTCGCGGATCGCGGCCCGGTCGCCGTGCTCGCCGACCGGCAGCCGGTCCGGATCGCGGTGCGCGGCGGCCAAGTGGCAGAGCTCCAGGCCGTCCAGCACCATCGAGGCCACCGGTTCGCCGCCGGACGGCCCCGACTCCGGTCCGTCCAGCGGTATCAGCCACTCGCCGGCCGCCGGGCCGTCGATCACCAGCCGCAGCCGCCGGCCCCGGCCCTGACCCTGGTCCGCCACGGGCGGGAGGGTCGGCGCCCCGGCGGGCTCGGGACGGGTGGCGCGGGCGGCACGCAGGTCGGCCAGTGCCCGCGGGACCATCCGGACCGCCAGGTCCACCATCTGCCGCAGGTGCTGGGGCGCCGGCGGGTCGTACGGGTAGGCGACCGCGCGGGCCACGTCCTCGCCGTGCACGTAGCACTCGAAGGCGCGGTCCACGAAGGCGTCGCGCAGCGGCAGCACGGCGAAGCCGTAGTCGACCGGGGTGTTGCCCTGCGGGGCGAGCGCGGCGGTGCGCACCAGGTCGTGGGTCTGCCGCCGCCACCGCTCCCGCACCGACTGCGGCGGGAGGCCGGCCTGGTCGGCGACCAGCCGGGCGGTGCGCTCGGCGATCCCGGCGTACGGCCCGCCCTGCGGCGGGACCCGGGGCGGGAGCAGGGGCGGGATCCGGAGCGCCGGCGGCCGCGCGGCCGGCTCCTGCGGCGGCACCCGCCGGGCGGCCGGGGCCGGTGCGGCGCCCGGGCCGGCCGGCACCGGGTCGGGCAGGCCGAGGGCGAGCGCCAGATAGCCGTCCACGGCGGCGAGGTGGCACAGCACCTCGGCCGGGCGCAGCCGCCCGGTGCCGCCGTGCCACGGCAGGTCGGCCACCTCCTGCCACTCCTCCGGGCCGAGGTCGCGCAGCAGCGCGTCGAGCTTGGCCGTCTCCGCGGTGTACGGCATGCCCCAGGCGGGGACGGGCAGTTCGGCCGGGCGGCGGGCCAGGCACCAGTCGAGCACCTGCTGGCGCAGCGAGTTGGGCTGGTCCAGCGGCTCGTCCAGGGCGAGCCAGCCCGCCGCCTCGCGCAGCCGGGCGGCCTCCTCGGCGCACTCCGGGCAGGTGCGCAGGTGCCGCTCCAGCTCGGCGGCGTCATGGCTCGGGCAGGCGCCGAGGGCCCAGGCGCCGAGCAGCGAGCGCAGGGCGTCGTGCCGCTCCTCGGTGGTGGGCTCGCTCCGCTCGCTCATGCGCCCCTGTCCCCGTCGTCCCTGTCGCCCGCGTCGTCCGTGTCTTCCCGGCCGTCCTCGCGGCCGTGCCGTTCGTCGTGGCGGGCGCGCTCCTCGGCCAGTTCGGTGGCCAGCAGTTCCAGGCCGAGCCGCATCCGCTGCTTGGCGGCCTGCTCGCTGATGCCGAGCAGCCGGGCCGTCTCCTGGTAGGTGCGGCCGTCGTAGTACGTCACCGCGATGGTCTCACGCAGGGGTTGGGGCAGGGAGTCCACCACGTACTGCATGCGCGCGGCGGTGGCCACGGCGCGGATCTCCGCCTCGGCCGCGCGCTCGCTGCCTCCCGGTCCGTCAAGCCCGCTGCCCGGGCCGCCCGGTACCCGCTCGGCGGCCCGCCGCGCCCGCAGCCGGTCGACCGCGCGGCGGTGGGTGAGCGCGCCGAGCCAGGAGCGCAGCGAGCCCTGGGCGGGGTCGAAGTCCTCGGGGTGCTCCCAGACCTGGGCGAATATCTCCCGGGTGAGCTGGGCGGCGGCGGCCTGGTCGGCGAGTATCCGCCCGGCCAGTCCGTGCACCATCGGCGCGAGCTGGTCGTAGATCTCGCCGAGCGCGGTCTCCTCGCCGCGGGCGAGGCGGTGTTGGAGCTGCACGTCCCAGCGCGGCGCGCGGTCGGGGGTGGCCATCGGGAACCAACCCTCCTGCCCGGGTTTCGCTGGCGTACCCAACGGTATCTTGCGGCCGGTCGGCGGCGGGAGCATTCCCCGAAGAACGGAACCCGGGCCTGCGGATCGTCGCCCGGGTCGCCAGCCGGGTTGTCGCCCGGCCGTCGCCCGGTTGTCGCTCGGATCGGCGGCCCGTGCGCGGGGCGGTCCTTGGAGGCCACTGTTCGAAGGCCGTTGGACATATGTCGCACGGGTGGTTCGCGAGTGGCGGGCCGGGTGCGCGGGGCGTCCGGAGGTAGGTTCGCCACTGCGGGACCGGCGGGTCGGCCCGGGCCGGACGAGTGCCGGTACGAGGCTCGCGAGAGTGAACGGGACAGTATGCACTGCGCTGTCCCCCGATCGCTGGAATATGCCCGAAGCGCTTGCCGAGGTCCGTCCGCCCACTCATCCTGAGGCGTAATCGAGTCGCGGCCAGTGCGCGACGGACGAGTTGGCCCGGACGGGACAGGTCGGGTGAGCGCCGGGCGGGAGCCCGGCCGAGGGCCCGGGTGGCACCGGGCGATGTGCGAGGGTTCGCCGGCTGGACGATCCGGCCCGATCGGGACGATGGCCGAACTGCGAGTGCGGGTGGTGGAGCGGTGCAGGTTCTTCAGGTACAGCTGGCGGTGCGGGCGGACCCCGCCGAGGTCGGCCGGGCCCGTCGGTGGGTGCGCTCGCGGTTGCTGAACCACGGGGTGGACCCGGACGCGCCGGTCGCCGAGACGGTGGTGCTGGTGGTCTCCGAGCTGGTGACCAACGCCGTGGTGCACACCGGGTGTCCGGCGGTGCTGCGGCTCTGTCTGCCGGTGGAGGAGGACCAGGCGGGCGGCGAGCCGGCCGGCCCGCTGCGGGTGGAGGTCGCCGACGCGAGCCGGACGGCCCCCGCCCCGCGGCACGCCGGGGCGGACGAGAACGCCACCAACGGGCGCGGTCTGGAGCTGGTCGAGCTGCTCTGCGAGCGCTGGGGCTGGTTCCCGGACGGCTCGGGCAAGCGGGTGTGGTGCGAGATCGGTGCGGATGCCCGGCCGGCGGACCCGCTGGCGGGCGTGGACTGGGCGGCGCTGGCGCAGTAGCGGCAGCGGCAGCCCCGGGGCCCGCTCGGTTCGCTGCCGATCCCGCCGGTGATCGCCGGCGGAGATCACCGGCCGAAAGTTGACGCAACCATTCCGAATTTCGGACTACCCATTGACGTGACGTATCCGACTGATCACGCTTGGGTGCGGCTCTCCGTCAGTGAGGGGACGCCGAGGGGACGCCCGAACGCCGCCGCGGTGCTGTTGTCCAGGGGGACCACGCCAGCAGGGGGGCCGTGGATCGCCGGTCGCGGGCGCTCCTTGGCGAGTGCGGAGGGCGCGGCGCGGGTTCAGGGCCCGTGCGTCGCGATTGGATGGCGGCCGGCCGCGCCGTGCTCGGGGTGCACGCGGCCGGCTGCCATCCGACCCGCCGTCATCCGGCGGCGCTTTCCGGCCACTCGGCCGAGAGCCGCCCAGGGCACCTGAAGCCGCCCGGGGTCACCCGGGGACGGTGCGGAAGGTACGCCGGTAGGCGCTCGGGGCGACGTCCAGCCGGTCGCGCAGTTGCAGCCGGAGCGAGGCGGCGGTGCCGAAACCGGACTCCCGGGCGACTTGGTCGATCGTCAGGTCGGTGCGCTCCAGCAGCTGCCGGGCCCGCTCGGTGCGCTGCACGGTGAGCCACTTCCCGGGGCTGGCGCCGGTCTCCTCGCGGAAGCGCCGGGTGAAGGTCCGCACGCTCATGCCCGCCCGGTCGGCGAGTCGGCGCAGCGCCAGCGGCTGGTCCAGGTGTTCCAGTGCCCACGCGCGGACGGCGGCGGTGCCGTGGCCGGTGGAGTCCACCGGGCTCGGGGCCTCGACGTACTGCTTCTGGCCGCCCTCGCGCCACGGCGGCACCAGGCAGCTGCGGGCCACCGCGTTGGCCACCGCGCTGCCGTGGTCGCGGCGGACCACGTGCAGGCACAGGTCCACCCCGGCGGCCACCCCGCCGGAGGTGAGGAGGTCGCCGTCGTCGGTGTAGAGCACGTCCGGGTCCAGCCGCACCTTCGGGTACAGCTCGGCGAAGCGCCGGGTGTAGCGCCAGTGGGTGGTGGCCGGGCGGCCGTCCAGCAGTCCGGCGGCGGCCAGCAGGAAGGAGCCGGTGCAGATCGACATCAGCCGGGTGCCGGGCCGGATCCGGCGCAGTGCGGCGGCCAGTTCGGGGGTGAAGGCGGTGTCGACGGTGGCCGCGCTCGCGTCGGCGGAGGCCGGGATCACCACCGTGTCGGCCCGCTCCAGCAGTTCCGGCCCGTGGTCGACGCTGATCCGGAAGTCCGCGCTGGTGGCGACCGGCCGGCCGTCCAGCGTGCAGGTGGCGATCTCGTAGAGCGGCCGTCCGGCCGGGTCCTCGGCGCCGCCGAAGATGCGGGCGGGGATGCCGAGTTCGAAGGCGATCACGCCGTCGAGGGCGAGTACCGCGACCAGGTGGGCCATGCCGTTCCCCTTCGGTGGTGCGGCCGCCCGGGCCGGTCGGGTCGGGGCGGCGGGTTGAGTCGGTTCGGTCGGCCGGTTCGGGCCAGTCCGGCCGGTTCGGGCCAGGGTACGCCGGGACCGTGGCCCGATTCTTGCGAAAGCTGTCATTCAGGCCACTCGTCGCGGCCGCGCCGCTTCGGGACACTCGTCCGCGTGACCGAACGCAACGCCTTCGCCCCCGCCCCCGCCCCCGCGCCCGCCCCCGAAGGACCTGTCCGCCCGGCCCGCCCGGCCCGCTTCCGGGTGCACTACGCCTGGGTGGTGGCCGGTGTCTCGCTGCTGGTCCTGCTCGGCTCGGCCGGCTTCCGGTCCACGCCCAGCCTGATGATGGACGCCCTGCACAACGAGTTCGGCTGGTCGCTCGGGACGATATCCAGCGCCACCTCCGTCAACCTGACCCTCTACGGCCTCACCGCCCCCTTCGCCGCCGCCCTGATGGACCGTTTCGGCGTGCGCCTGGTGGTGGTCTGCGCGCTGCTGACCATCTCGGTCGGTTCCGGGCTCACCATGCTGATGCGCGAGCCCTGGCAACTGGTGCTCTGCTGGGGCGTGCTGGTGGGCCTGGGCAGCGGCTCGATGGCCGGCGCCTTCGCCACCACCATCACCGGCCGCTGGTTCCAGGCGCGCCAGGGCCTGGTCACCGGCGTGCTGACGGCCGCCGGGGCAGCGGGAAACCTGGTCTTCCTGCCGGTCGGCGCCTGGCTGGTCGAGCACCACGGCTGGCGCTCGGCGGTGATCGTGGTCTCGCTCGCGGCCAGCGCGGTCGCCGTCCCCGTCCTGCTGCTGATGCGCGAGCGGCCCGCCGACCTCGGCCTGCTCCCGTACGGAGCGACCGAGGAGCCCCCGGCGCCCGCCGCCGACGGCCGCGCCCTGACCCGCTCGCTGCGGGTGCTGCGGGACGCCGCCCGGAGCCGGGCGTTCTGGCTGCTGTCCGGCTCCTTCGCGATCTGCGGCGCCACCACCGCCGGCCTGGTCGGCACCCACTTCATCCCGGCCGCCCACGACCACGGCATGCCGGTGACCACCGCGGCCGGCCTGCTCGCCCTGATCGGCGTCTTCGACGTGATCGGCACCATCTTCAGCGGCTGGCTCACCGACCGGGTCGACTCCCGGATCCTGCTGGTCACCTACTACGGGCTGCGCGGGATCTCGCTGCTCCTGCTGCCGCAGCTGCTCGCAGGCTCGCTGGAACCGCCGATCCTGGCCTTCGTCATCTTCTACGGCCTGGACTGGGTGGCCACCGTGCCGCCGACCGTCGCGCTGTGCCGCCGGCACTTCGGCGGGGACGCCCCGATCGTCTTCGGCTGGGTGCTGGCCAGCCACCAGATCGGTGCGGCCGTCGTCGCCGGGCTGGCGGGCCTGGCCCGCGACGCGCTCGGGAACTACGACCTCACCTGGTACGGCGCCGGCGCCCTGTGCGTGGTCGCCGTCGGGCTCTGCCTGGCGCTGCGCACCAGCCGGCCGGACCGCCCCGTCGTCCCGGCCCTCCCGTAGGGCGGGCTCCCAAGGCGGGCTCCCAAGGCGGGTCGGGGGCCTGTCGGACCGGAGAGCTAGGCTCCGCAGCCATGGCGCTCATCTTCACCCTGGACCCGAAGCTCGACCCGGACCTGCGCACCGCCGTCGTCCGGCTGTGGGCCGACGTCACCAACGCCGGCGGCGCGGTCGGCTTCGTGGCGCCGGTGACGGAGGACGAGGTCTGGGACACCGCCGACCACCAGTTCGCCGGGGTCGCGCCGGACGGCCCGGACCGGCTGCTGGTCGCCCACGAGAGTGACACCGGCCAGCTCGTCGGTGTCCTCTTCTTCGAGTCGATGCGGTTCGGCCTGATGGAGCACTGGCGGATGCTCAAGCGGGTCATGGTGCACCCCGACTGCCAGGGCCGCGGCTACGGCGTCCGGCTGCTCGCCGAGGCCGAGCGGATAGCCCGGGAGTGGGGCCTGGAGAGCCTGCGGCTGACCGCGCGCGGCGGCCAGGGCCTGGAGCGTTTCTACACCCGCTGCGGCTACCGGGAGGTCGGCCGGGTGCCGGCCGCGGTCCGGGTCGCCCTAGGGGACGACCGCGACGAGATCACCATGTGGCTCGACCTGCGCTGATCCGCAGGACGGCCGGGAGGCGGCGGGCGGGGGGACGGGCGCCCCCTTCCCCGCGCCGCCCGTCAGGCATGCTTCACTGGGAGACCGGCCCCCGCCCAGACCAGTGAAAAGGATGTGTCCCGTGAGCAGCACCGGCCAGGAGAAGTCGCACGCCACGCTCCGCTACACCTCCCTGCGGGTCAGCATCTTCCTCGGCTGCCTGCTGGTCGCCCTGCTGCTCGGGCACTTCAAGATCATCCCGGTCAGCGGCCAGGCCGGAGTGATCTTCCTGTTCCTGCTGGCCGCGATCGCGTCCGCGCCGCTCAGCTACGTGCTGCTGAGCCGTCAGCGCGACGACATGTCCGCCCAGATCACCACCAAGGTCTCCGGCCTGCGCAGCCGTACCGCCGAGCGGATCGCCGCGCAGAACGCCGAGGAGGACGCCGTCGACGAGGCGGCCCGGACGGCCGCCGTCCGGCAGAGCTGACCCCGGCCGGACCCGTAGCCGCAGCCGCCGTGCCCGAATCCGCCGCCTCGGACGCCTCCGCTTCCGACCCCGACCCCGACCCCGCTTCCGCTTCTGCGGCTTCCGAGCCCGGACCGGCCGACCCGCCGTCCGGGCCGTCCGCGTCGCTCGGGCCGTCCGCGTCGCTCGGGCCGTCCGTCGAGGGGGAGGCCGGGACCTGGCCGGCCCCGGTGCGCCGGCCCACCGGCCGGGACGTGGCCAGGCTCGCCGGGGTCTCCCAGGCCACCGTCTCGCTGGTCTTCTCCGGTGCCGAGGCCGGCCGCCGGGTCTCCGACGCCACCCGGGAGCGGGTCAGGGAGGCCGCCCGCAGCCTCGGCTACCGCCCGCAGGCGGCCGGCCGGCAGCTGCGGCTCGGCCGTAGCGGGATGATCCTCCTGGCGGTGCCGAACATCCTCGGCCCGTTCTTCGGCCGGGTGCTGGAGGGCGTCCACGAGGAGGCCGGCCGGCACGGCCTGGCGGTCGTGGTCAGCTCCGGCTGGGGGAGCGCCACCCTCGCGGAGGCCGCCACCACCAGCCGCTTCGACGGCCTGCTGATCTGCTCCCCGGACGACAGCCAGCTCGGCGAGCTGCCCGCCGACACCCCCGTCGTCTTCCTCGACGCCGACCCGGGCACCGACCGGGCCCGGCCGACCGTCGAACTCGACGTGGCGGGCGGGATGCGCGCCGCCGTCGAGCACCTGGCCGGGCTCGGCCACCGCCGGATCGGGCGGCTGCGCTCCACCCACTCCGCGTACACGTTCCGGGTGCGGCAGGCCGCGTTCGAGCAGGTCGCCGCCGAACTCGACCTGGAGGTCGTGGAGTTGGGCGTGAGCCTGAACGAGGGCCAGCCGGCCGCGCGGAGCGTGGCGCACCGCCTGCTGGAGCGCCCGGACCGTCCGCGCGCGGTGATCTGCGACGACGACGTGGTCGCCTCCGGGGTGTACCAGGCCGCCGCCGAGCTGGGGCTGAGGGTGCCGGCCGACCTGTCGGTGGTCGGCATGGACAACGTCGCGGTGGCCGCGCTGCTGGCCCCGCCGCTGACCACCGTCGACCTGCCCGGCGAGGAGCTGGGCCGGGTCGGCGCGGCGGCGCTGGCGGGCCTGCTGCGCGGCGAGCGGGCGGCGCCCGTCCCGCCGCTGGCCACCTCGCTGGTGCTGCGCTCCTCCACCGCGCCGGCGGCCGGCGCGCCGGGGCGGGGCGCGAAGCCGTAGGCAGGAGCAGGGGAGGACGAAAGACCGCGCCCGCCGGCCAGACCCCGGTGGGCGCGGTCGTCTGTGGGGGGCCTCAGCCCACCGGCACCGGTCGCATCGACGGCGCCGACGGCACCGGGTGGAACCAGCGGCGGGCGCCGAACAGCAGCAGGGCGCCGAGCGCGATCCCGCCCGCCGCGCACAGCGCCACCGGCCGCAGCGAGTCCTCGGCCAGGTTGCCGGACACCGCGTAGCCGAGCGAGTTGCCCGTCGCGAACAGCGTCACCAGCCAGGCGAACGCCTCGGTCACCGTCCCGGTCGGCGCCAGCTCGGCGACCAGCACGAACGCCGCCGCCAGCAGCGGCGCCAGCCCGATCCCGGAGAGGAAGGCCAGCGCGGCCATCGGGTACGGCCCGGGCAGCAGCACCAGCGGCAGGTAGGACGCGGCCATCGCGAGCGCCATGACCCAGGTGCGGGTGGCCGTGCTGCTGCGCCACTTCACCGCGCCGTAGGCGAGCGCGCCGAGCAGGCCGCCGAGCGCCGCCAGCGCCAGCAGGGTGCCCGCGCCGCCGGGCAGGGCGTCGGCGTGGTGCTCGGCGTAGGCGATGAACAGCACGTTCTGCGCGCCGACCGCCCAGCCGGCCCCGGCCAGTCCGACCAGCAGCAGCACCAGGCCGGGGGAGCGCAGCGGGCCGAGCAGTCCGGCGGAGTGCGCGCGGGCCGGGGCGCGCCAGGCCCGGGCCGGGGCGGTGGTGGCCACGATCAGCGCGCCGGCCAGCCCCAGTCCGGCGGCCATCCAGAGCGCGGCGACCGGGCTGAACAGGCCGGCGATCCCGGCGACGGCCAGCGGGCCGGCCACGTAGAGGATCTGCTGGGAGGCGGAGTCGAAGGCGTAGGCGGTGTCGAGTTGCTCCTCCTCCACCACGTCCGGCCAGAGCGAGCGCAGGCAGGGTTCGAGCGGGGGCATGGCGAGCCCGGCGATCGCGGCGCCGAGCGGAGCGGCGATCTCGGAGCCGGGGGCGAGGGCGAGCAGCGCGTACCCGCCGCCGGCGAGCACGGCGGAGGCGAGCAGGACGCGGGGCTGCCCGGTGCGGTCCACGATCCGTCCGAGCACCGGCCCGCCGACGGCGGCGGAGATCGCGTAGGCGGCGGTGGCCAGTCCGATCCGCCCGTACGGCGCGCCGGCCTCGCGCAGGGCGAGGGCGATCACCAGGGCGGTCATGCCGGCGGGCAGGCGGCCGAGCAGGGTGCCGAGGAGCAGGCGGCTGACATGGGGGGCGCGGAGCAGGGCGAGGTAGCCCATCGGGCGTCTTCTCCGGTCTGGGCAGGCGGGGGCGGGGACGCCGTCAAAGTTATACGTATAACCGCTCAGCGGTCAATCGGGCCGGTGGGGATGATCTGATGGTGCGTCAGCTTCGTTCGTGTCCGGATCTCACCCCAACCTCAAACAACTACTTTGAACATCTCAAACCTTTACTGCTAATGTGTCGCCCATGACCACCTCAGACGCATCGCGGAAGCACGGCCGGGGCTCGCTGCCCGGTGCCGCCCGCCCGTGCGCTCTGACCGGTGCTGTGGACAGCCCGCGCCGTTGTCGCGCCATGAGCTGTATCCCGGCGGCACGCCCCTGACCGGGGGCCGGGACCTCCCCGCCCGGCCCGCGCGCCGTGCCGCCTCCTCCGCCACACCCCACCGTCAGCAACGCCCTCCCCCGGAGCCGCACCGTCATGTCCACAGCGCCCGAGGCGACCTCGTCGCCGTCCGTGCTCGCGAGAATCCGCAAGACCCCGTTCTGGGTCCAGATCGTCGGCGGCCTGCTGCTCGGCGTCGGCCTGGGCTACCTGGCCCGCGCCGCCGACATCTCCTGGCTGGCCACCACCCTGGAGACCATCGGCAAGATCTTCGTCCAGCTGCTCAAGCTGGCCGTCCCGCCGCTGGTGTTCACCGCGATCGTGGTGAGCGTCGCCAACCTGCGCAACGTCACCAACGCGGCCCGCCTGGCCACCCGCACGCTGCTCTGGTTCATGATCACCTCGCTGATCGCGGTGGCCGTCGGCCTGGGCCTGGGCCTGCTGACCAACCCCGGCCAGGGCACCAACCTCAAGACCGACGGCCTCAAGGCGCTCGACTCCAAGGGCACCTGGATCGACTTCCTGACCGGGATCTTCCCGACCAACATCGTCGACGCCTTCGCCAAGGTGAACGTGCTGCAGATCGTCTTCATGGCGGTCGTGGTCGGCGCGGCGATCATCAAGCTCGGCAGCAAGGCCGAGCCGGTCCTCAAGCTCAGCGAGTCCGTCCTGGAGCTGACCCAGACCGCCCTGTGGTGGGTCATCCGGCTCTCCCCGCTCGGCACCCTCGGCCTGATCGGCAAGTCCGTCGCCAAGTACGGCTGGGACCTGCTCAAGCCCTTCGCCACGCTGACCCTCGACATCTACGTCGGCTGCGCGCTGGTGCTCTTCGTCGTCTACTCGCTGCTGCTGAAGTTCGCCGCCGGCCTGAACCCGGTCAACTTCTTCAAGGGCGCCTGGCCCGCCATCCAGCTGGCCTTCGTCTCGCGCTCCTCGGTCGGCACCCTGCCGGTCACCCGCCGCGTCACCGAGCGCCTCGGCGTCCCCAGCGAGTACGCGTCCTTCTCCGTGCCGTTCGGCGCCACCACCAAGATGGACGGCTGCGCCTCGATCTACCCGGCGATCGCCGCGATCTTCGTCGCCCAGGTCTACAACATCGACCTCGGCATCCGGGACTACCTGCTGATCGCCTTCGTCTCGGTCGTCGGCTCGGCCGCCACCGCGGGCCTCACCGGTGCGATCATCATGCTGACGCTCACCCTCTCCACCCTGGGCCTGCCCCTGGAGGGCGTCGGCCTGCTGCTCGCCATCGACCCGATCCTCGACATGATGCGCACCGCGACCAACGTCGCGGGCCAGGTGCTGGTGCCGGTCCTGGTGGCCTCGCGGGAGAAGATCCTCGACGTCGCCGCCTACAACCGTCCCTCCGGCGACCTGTACGAGGACGCGCCGTCGGCCGTCGTCCCGGCGCAGACGGACAAGGCGGCCCCGGTGGCTGCCTGATCCCGGCCGGCTCGGCGACAAGGGCCCGCCTGTGCACCGTTCCCCGGTGCGGAGGCGGGCCCTTGTGCGTGCCGCGGGGGCGCGGGTGCGTGCGCTGCTTCCCGGGGCGGTGGCCGGGAGGAGAGGCCGGGGAAAGGCCAGGGGAATAGGCAGGGGGAAAAGGCAGGGGGCCCGCCGGTCGGGCGGGCCCCCTTGGGTGTTGCTCTTGTGCTCATGGTGACGGCTGTCGGGAGCCGCCGACGGACCCGCTGGGGTCCCGAGCGATCAGAACATCAGAAGATGGTCAGATGGGGGTGACGTTCTCCGCCTGCGGGCCCTTCGGGCCCTGGGTGACGTCAAAGTTCACCGCCTGGTTCTCCTCCAGCGAGCGGAAGCCGCTCGCGTTGATGGCGGAGTAGTGGACGAAGACGTCGGGGCCGCCGCCCTCCTGGGCGATGAAGCCGAAGCCCTTCTCAGCGTTGAACCACTTGACGGTTCCCGTGGCCATGCCGTTCTCCTTGCGAGGGACGTGTCGGGGCCACACCGTGTGGCACCCGGTCCGCTGCGCTGATCGCCCTGCCTCCGGACGAGTCCGAAGTTTTTCGATATTGCTGAAAAACTACAAAAAGCCCGCGGTTACATGCTCCGCAGGCTTCAAGTACTGCAAGGGGAATCAAACTGCAACTGAGGGCAACGCTAGCATGCGGTCGCTGTGACGACCAGGGGTGAACTGCGGCCCCCACGGCGCGTGTCGTAGGGCCCCGCAGGGGCGTCCAGCAGGCCTCGCGAGCGCGTGTCGGGTGCCCGGTGCAAGCCTCTGTGAACAGCAGGCATACGCTGCGGGAAAGCGCACGAACAGTACAAGGGAGCGGCGCAGTGGCAGCACCGGACGGACAATCGCGGGAGCCCCAGGAACACACCCCGGTCAGGCCTCGCGTCGGCCACATCCAGTTCCTGAACTGCGTCCCCCTCTACTGGGGCCTCGCCAGGACCGGCAACCTGCTGGACCTCGACCTCACCAAGGACACCCCGGAGAAGCTGAGCGACCAGCTCGTCGACGGCTCGCTGGACATCGGTCCGATCACCTGCGTGGAGTACCTGCGCAACGCCGACGACCTCCTGGTCCTGCCCGACATCGCGGTCGGCAGCGACGGCCCGGTGATGTCCTGCCTCATCGTCAGCAAGGTGCCGCTCGCCGACCTGGACGGCCGCCGCGTCGCCCTCGGCTCCACCAGCCGCACCTCCGTCCGGCTCGCCCGGCTGCTGCTGGAGGAACGCGAGGGCGTCCGCCCCGACTACTTCAGCTGCCCGCCCGACCTCAGCTCGATGCTCGCCGAGGCCGACGCCGCCGTCCTGATCGGCGACCCGGCGCTGCGCGCCTACCTCGGCCAGGCCGCCGACCTCGGACTGACCGTCCACGACCTCGGCGAGATGTGGAAGGAGTGGACCGGCCTGCCGTTCGTCTTCGCCGTCTGGGCCGTGCGCCGCGAGTTCGCCGAGCGCCGTCCGGAACTGACCGCTGCCGTGCACCGGGCCTTCCTGGAGTCCCGCGACCTCTCACTGGTCGAGGCCGCCAAGGTCGCCGAACAGGCCGCCCGCTGGGAGGCCTTCGGCGCGGACGTGCTGGAGCGGTACTTCAGCGAGGCCCTCGACTTCTCGCTCGGCGAGCGGCAGCTGGCCGGCGTCGCCGAGTTCGCCCGCCGGGTCGCGCACGACAGCGGCTTCGCGTCGGACGTCGCGGTGCGGCTGCTGGAGCCGGCGGCGCTGCCGGTCGGCTGAGCACGGTGGTCGGTTGAGCACGGTGGTCGGTTGGGCACGGTGGTCGGTTGAGCGCGGTGGTCGGTTGGGCACGGTGGTCGGTTGAGCGCGGTGGTCGACGGGCAGCGGGCTGACGCGGACGCTCGAAAGGCCTGGCGTAGGCTGGTTCGGCCGTACCCGGACGCCCGCCGTCCGGGGGGCGGCAGCGCCGAGAACTGCAGTATCCGAGAGAGAGAAGGCGGCCAGGTGACCGAGCTCGCAGCGACCACCCTCGATGCGCCCAGCACCGATTTGCAGGCCGTGCTCGACCGGGCCGCCGGCGGTGGCCGGATCACCCCGGAGGAGGCGCTGGAGCTGTACCGCTCGGCGCCGCTGCACGCGCTCGGCTCCGCCGCCGACGCGGTGCGCCGCCGCCGCTACGCCGGTACCGAGCACATCGCGACGTACATCATCGAGCGCAACATCAACTACACCAACGTCTGCGTGACGGCGTGCAAGTTCTGCGCGTTCTACGTGCCGCCGAAGAGCGACAAGGGCTGGTCCCGCGAGCTCGACGAGATCCTGCGCCGCTGCGCCGAGACCGTCGAACTGGGCGGCACCCAGATCATGTTCCAGGGCGGCCACCACCCGGACTACGGCGTGGAGTACTACGAGCGCGCGTTCTCGGCAATCAAGGCCGACTTCCCGCAGCTGGTGATCCACTCCCTGGGCGCCTCCGAGGTCGACCACATGGCCCGGATCTCGGGCGTCTCGATCGAGGAGGCCATCACCCGGATCCACCGGGCCGGTCTGGACTCCTTCGCCGGCGCCGGCGCCGAGCTGCTGCCCGCGCGGCCGCGCAAGGCGATCGCCCCGCTCAAGGAGTCCGGCGAGCGCTGGCTGGAGATCATGGAGGCCGCGCACGGCCTCGGCGTGGAGTCCACCTCCACCATGCTGATGGGCACCGGCGAGACCAACGCCGAGCGGATCGAGCACCTGCGGATGATCCGCGACGTGCAGGACCGCACCGGCGGCTTCCGGGCCTTCATCCCCTACACCTACCAGCCGCAGAACAACCACCTGAAGGGCTCGACGCAGGCCACCGTCTTCGAGTACCTGCGGATGATCGCGATCGCCCGCCTGTTCCTCGACAACATCGCCCACATCCAGGGCTCCTGGCTCACCACCGGCAAGGAGGCCGGCCAGCTGTCGCTGCACTACGGTGCGGACGACCTCGGCTCGGTCATGCTGGAGGAGAACGTCGTCTCGGCGGCCGGTGCCAAGCACCGCTCCAACCTCACCGAGCTGATCCACCTCATCCGGGCCGCCGACCGCGTCCCGGCGCAGCGCGCGACCACGTACGAGCACCTGCGGGTGCTGGACGACCCGGCCAACGACCCGGTGGACCCGCGGGTCGCCTCGCACATCGCCTCCACGGCGATCGAGGGCGGCACCGCGCACCCCGAGCTGAAGATCCTGGACAACTGAGGCCCGGGGCACCGCCGTGCTGACCCTGCACCGGGCGGCCCTGGTGCTGCCCGACCCGGCCGACCCCACCGCCCCGTCCCTCCCGGACGGGGCGGTGCTGGTGCGCGGCGACCGCGTCGAGGCCGTCGGACCGTACCGGGAACTGGCCGCCGCGCACCCGGGGGCGCGACTGCGGGACTGGGGCGCCGCGGTGCTCACGCCGGGGCTGCGCAACCCGTACGGGCACCGGCTGCTGGAACACGCCTACCACCCGGACCCGCGCGAGGAGATCGGCGTCGAGCCGGTCGCGGACGGGCTGACGGGCTCCGTCGACGAGGGGCGCTGCGGCGCGAGCGCCCGGCGCGGGCTGCAACGGATGCTCGGGTTCGGGGTGACGGCGGTGGCCGGGCCGTTCGAGCGGGCCGCGGTGCGCACGGCCGTGGCGCGCTCCGGGCTGGTCGCGCTGCCGGGCGCCCCGGACGCGATGGACCCGGCGGACGGCCCGCTGGACCCGCTGTCGGTGCTGCCGCTCGCGGCGGCCGTGCACGGCCGGGTGGCGGCGGGCGGCCGGGCCGACTTTGCGGTGTTCCCGGCCGTTGGGGAGGGCTTCGCCCAGCCATCGCCGGGCGGTTGCCTGGCCGCCGTGTTGGGCGGGCGGTTGGTGTACCGGCGGCGCTGAACGGGGCCGGGAACCGGACGACGTACTCGCCGGTAGTCGGACTTCCTTGCGGCGTACGGCACTTCCTTCGTGTGCCGCCGAACTCCACTGTCCACCCTGTGGGGTGATTCCCCCTTCGCCGTGACCTGAGGGCCCGCCAGCGGATACGATCCCGGACAGCTCACTCCGTACCCTCACCACCTACCGCCCGTGCCCGCGGGTGGCGGGGCCGTGTCCCAGGCCCCGAAGGCAAGCCAGGACAGGAACCATGCGATCCGCGACCGTCCCCCCGCCGCGATCCCCGCGGTTGGGCCGTGGTTGGTACCTCGCCGCCGTGCTCAGCGCCGTGCTGGCCGTCGGCATGTGCCTGCTCGGCTGGCGCCAGGCCGACCAGGCCGACCGGATCGGCGCCCACCCCGTGAGAGTCGAAGGCGTCGTCACCCAGCTCCCCACCGGCGGCGGCTCCTACAGTGCCGTCAGCTACCGGGCGTCCGGCCAGTCGCACACCGCGGCCGCGCTGCCGCTCGCCGACGGCGCCAGGATCGGCGACCCGATCTGCCTGGAGCACGCCGCCGACGACCCGGGCGCGGTGCGGATCTGCGGCGACACCTACCCGCAGCCGGTCGGCGTCGGCCTGGCCCGGTTCAGCGTGCCGGTCGCGGTCGGGATGTTCGTGGTCTGCGTGCTGCGCATCCGGCGGCACCGGCGGGCGCTCGCGGTCCGCGCCGGGCAGGGCCGGCTGGCCACCACCGTCGCACTGGCGACCGGGGCGCTGGCCGACGGGATGCCCGCGATAACCCACGGCAAGCGCTCCCGGCGCCGGCGGCGCGCGAGCGGGCGGCGCGCGCAGCACTGACGGGGCGCGCGGCACCGGTGGGGCCGGGCGGGGGCGCTGGACGGCGGGGGCGTGCGGCGGGGCCCGTGCGGCGGGTGCGGACGCCCCGCGGCGTGCCCCGTTGGTCGGGGTGTCGGCGCCAGGGTGAACAATGGGGGCGTGACCCGAGCCTCTCTGGACAAGCAGCCGCACGAAGTCGCCGCCATGTTCGACGACGTCGCGGCCAAGTACGACCGCACCAACGACGTGCTGTCCCTCGGCCAGGCCCGCGCCTGGCGCCGGGCGGTGGCCGAGGCGGTGGACGCCGGACCGGGGGACCTCGTGCTCGACCTCGGAGCCGGCACCGGCACCTCCTCGCTGCCCTTCGCCGAGGCCGGCGCGCAGGTCGTCCCGTGCGACTTCTCCGTCGGCATGCTCGTCGAGGGCAAGCGCCGCCACCCCGAGCTGCCGCTCACCGCCGGCGACGCCACCCGGCTGCCGTTCGCGGACGGCACCTTCGACTCGGTGACGATCTCCTTCGCGCTGCGCAACGTCCAGGACACCGACGCGGCGCTGCGCGAGATGCAGCGCGTCACCAAGCCCGGCGGCAAGCTGGTGATCTGCGAGTTCTCCACCCCGACCTGGACGCCGTTCCGGACGGTCTACACCGAGTACCTGATGCGCGCCCTGCCGCCGGTCGCCACCGCGGTCAGCAGCAACCCGGACGCGTACGTGTACCTCGCCGAGTCCATCCGCTCCTGGCCCGACCAGCCCGAGCTGGCGGCCCGGCTGCAGGAGAGCGGCTGGTCCAAGGTCGCCTGGCGCAACCTCACCGGCGGCATCGTCGCGCTGCACCGGGCGTACAAGCTCGGGTAGCCGTTGCACCGGCGGTGTGGGGGCGTGGTCGTTTCCGGCGGCGGGGACGGAACTAGACTGCCGGAGACAGAAGCCGCCGTCCCCACAGCCGCAGCTCCAGGAGAGTGTCCACCGTGTCCGAGACCGCAGCCGATCTGACGAAGCCGGACAGCCCGGTCGAGAGCACGGCCGACGTCATCGTGGTCGGCGCGGGTCCGGCCGGGTCCACCACCGCGTACTACCTCGCCCAGGCCGGGCTGGACGTGCTGCTGCTGGAGAAGACCGCGTTCCCGCGCGAGAAGGTCTGCGGCGACGGCCTCACCCCCCGCGCCACCAAGCAGCTGGTGGACATGGGCATCGACGTCTCCACCGAGAACGGCTGGCTGCACAACAAGGGCCTGCGCATCATCGGCGGCGGCGTCCGGCTGGAGCTGGACTGGCCCGAGCTGTCCGCCTTCCCGGACTACGGCCTGGTCCGCAAGCGCGCCGACTTCGACGAGCTGCTGGTCCGTCAGGCCGAGAAGGCCGGCGCCCGGCTCTACGAGCGCTGCAACGTCAGCGGGCCCGTCCTGGACGAGCGCACCGGCCGGATCGTCGGCGTCACCGCCAAGCTCGGCGACGAGAAGCGGCCGGTCACCTTCCGCGCCCCGCTGGTGGTCGCCGCCGACGGCAACTCCACCCGGCTCTCGCTCGCCATGGGCCTGCACCGCCGCGAGGACCGCCCGATGGGCGTCGCCTACCGGACGTACTTCACCTCGCCGCGCCACGACGACGACTACCTGGAGTCCTGGCTGGAGCTGTGGGACACCCGCGGCGGCCAGCGCAAGCAGCTGCCCGGGTACGGCTGGGTCTTCGGCATGGGCGACGGCACCTCCAACGTCGGCCTCGGCATCCTCAACTCCTCGCCCGCGTTCGGCGAACTCGACTGGCGCGAGGTGCTCAAGGCCTGGTGCGCCGGCATGCCGGAGGAGTGGGGCTACACCCCCGAGAACATGACCGACCCGATCCGCGGCGCCGCGCTGCCGATGGCCTTCAACCGGCAGCCGCACTACACCCGCGGCCTGCTGCTCGTCGGCGACGCGGGCGGCATGGTCAACCCGTTCAACGGCGAGGGCATCGCCTACGCGATGGAATCCGGCCAGATCGCCGCCGGCGTCATCGTCCAGGCCCACGCCCGGGTCACCGAGACCGGGCGCGAGCGCGCTCTGCAGGGCTACCCGCGCGTCCTCAAGGACGTCTACGGCGGCTACTACACGATGGGCCGCGCCTTCGTGAAGCTCATCGGCAACCCCAAGGTGATGCAGCTCGCCACCCAGCGCGGCCTCACCCACCCGATGCTGATGCGCTTCACCCTCAAGATGCTCGCCAACCTCACCGACCCGCAGGGCGGCGACGCGATGGACCGCATCATCAACGGCCTCGCGAAGGTCGCGCCCAACGCGTAGCGGGCCCGGGGCCTTCTACCGGCCCCCTCGGTCCCCCCGGCCCCCCGGTCCCTTCCAGGACCTCAGGGCGTCTCCTCCGCCGTCTTCCGCTCCCCGTCCGCCGGGCGGCGGGAGGCGGCGGAGCGCTGTTCGACGTAGGCGAGGCGGTCGGCGAAGACCCGGGCCGCGTCGGGGGTGAGCGTCCGGAGGGCGACGAGGGCGGTGAAGACGACGTCGCAGAGCTCGTGCTGGACGTCCTCCCAGCTGTGGGTGACGCCCTTGCGCGGGTTCTGGCCGGTGGCGCCGATCACCGCGGCGCCGACCTCGCCGACCTCCTCGGAGAGCTTGAGGATCCGCAGCAGGCGCTCCTCCCGGGGCGACTGCGTGCCCTGCTCGTCGAGCCACGCGACGAGGTGGTCCACGCTCTCCCAGATCCGGCTGTCCATGCGCGCTGCTCCCGTGCGGTGTCGTTGGTGCTGCCACCGTACGGGAGGCACTGCGGACGCACGGGAACGGCGTGGGGGGTGAGGGGCGGGCTCCCGGTCAGCGGGTGCTGATCTTCACGTGGCGGATGTTCACGGGGAGGGTGGGGAAGCCGTCGCCGGGGTTGTTCTGGTCGTCCTCGCCGCCCGCGGCGATCTTCTGCAGGACGTCCAGGCCCGCCGTGATCCGGCCGAACGGGGTGTAGGCGGGGGAGAGCTTGGTGTCCTTCCAGACGAAGAAGAACTGGCTGCCGTTGGTGTTCGGACCGGCGTTGGCCATCGCCACGGTGCCGGCCGGGTAGGTGGCGCCGGTCAGGTTCTCGTCCGGGAAGGAGTAGCCGGGCCCGCCGCTGCCCGTTCCGGTCGGGTCGCCGCACTGCAGGACGTAGAGCCGCTGGGTGGTGAGGCGGTGGCAGTGGCTGCGGTCGAAGTAGTCGTGCTCGGCGAGGAAGCGGAACGAGAAGGTGGTGCAGGGCGCCTTGTCGGTCAGCGCCTGGAAGGTGATCGCGCCCTGGCTGGTGCGCAGGGTGGCGCGGTAGGGCTGGGCGGCCTTCTCGGCGTCGAAGACGGGGATGCCCTTGAAGTTGTCGGCCGGCACCGCGGGCGTGTAGGCGCAGGCGGGCGCGGGCGGCGGGGTGTCCGCGACGGCGGTGCCGGTGCTCGCCGTGAGCGGGAGGACGGTGGCGACGGCGAGCAGGGCCCAGGGTGCGCGCTTCACGTGACGGGCCTTCCGGAGGGTGGTGGACGGCGGGGTTGGCATGGCGCCATCATCCACGCCGGGGCGGCGATCCGGTAGAGGTCGGTAGGGGCCGTTGGGTTTCAGGCCCCGTCGGGCGGGTGGAGGGTCAGGAGGGCTCCGGGGGAACGGGGTTGGCCCGGGGTGCGGAGGTGAACAGCCCGGCGCGGGCGGCCAGCGCGGCGGCGTCGGCGGCCCGCTCGGCGGTGTGGGCGTCGAGCGGCTCGCCGGTGACGAACAGCCGGTAGTAGAGCGGGGCGGTGGCGGCCCGGACCACCTCGGCGCCGTCCGTTCCGGTGGGCAACTCGCCCCGGGCGACGGCTCGTTCGGCGACCTCGGCGGCCTGGCGGTGGCGGGAGGCGAAGAAGGCGCGCAGGGCGGTCGCGCCGGTGTCGGAGCGCTGAGCGGCGAAGATCAGCGCGGTGGGGGTGGCCCCCAGGTCGGGATCGGTGAAGACGGTGAACACCTCCCGGGTGATCAGCCGCAGGTCCTCGCGGAGGTCGCCGGTGTCGGGCAGCGGCCAGGACTGGTCGGCCGAGGCGGTCAGGGCGTCCGCGACCAGGCCGTCCACTCCGCCCCACCGCCGGTACAGCGTCGCCTTGTGGACGCCGGAGCGGCTCGCGACCGCCTCGACGGTGAGGCCGTCGTACCCCTTCTCGGCGACCTCGGCGAGCGTGGCGGCGACCACCCCCTCCCGGACCCGGGCGCTGCGACCGCCGGGGCGCGGGGTCGGGGTGCGGGGCTCGGGGTGGGTCGTTTCGAGGTGAGTCGTCGCGGGCTGTGCGGTGGTGGCGGGGGCGGTCGTCGCGGGGTGTGCGGTGGTGGCGGGGTGGGTCGTCGCGGGGTGGGTCGGCTCCGGGGCGTTCTCGTTCAAAGTCGACTCCAGTCGCGTTAAGGCTTGCTGTGGTGTGGCGGCCGTGCCATGCTCATCGTAATGCGACCTTGGTCGCGTTACGAGAGGAGTCTGTGTGACCGCCACCGCCATTCCCGACCCCACTGCCCTGCACCCGCTCGCCGGCCACGACCGGGTCGTCCTGCTGCGCCCGCTCGTCACCGACCCGCGGATCGAGGTCGGCGAGTACACCTACTTCGACGACCCCGAAGGGGCCACCCGCTTCGAGGAGCGCAACGTCCTCTACGCCTACGGACCCGAGCGGCTGGTGATCGGAAAGTACTGCGCGATCGCCACCGGGGCCCGCTTCCTGATGGCCGGCGCCGCCCACCCGACCATCGGCGTGTCCACCTTCCCGTTCACGATGTTCGGCGGCGAGTGGACCGAGCGGACCCTCGACCTCGTCACCGGCCTGCCCAGCCGGGGCGACACCGTGATCGGCAACGACGTCTGGTTCGGCTTCGGCGCCACTGTCCTGCCCGGCGTCCGGATCGGCGACGGCGCGATCATCGCGGCCGGTGCGATGGTCACCGCCGACGTCGAGCCCTACACCATCGTCGGCGGCAACCCCGCCCGCCCGATCCGGCGCCGCTTCGAGGGCGCCGACGTCGAGCGACTGCTCCGTGCGGCCTGGTGGAACTGGCCGGTCGAGCTCGTCACCGAGCACGTCCGCGCCATCATGTCCGGGACCCCGGCCGACATCGAGGAGATCGCCGCGGCGAACGGCCTGCTCGCCCGCTGACCTGCCGGGCCTGGGAAGGACGTCGGCCCCGGGGGCGCTGGAGCCCCCCGGAGATCCAGTGAGCTGCGGCAGGGCGTTGATCACGGGTGGGCCGGTGCGGGAGGATGGCGTCCCCCTGCTCCATGCTCCGCCCCGTCGATAGCTGCGCCCTTCGCCCAGCTCCAGGGTCCGTCCGACGCCGTACGGTACTCGCGCCCCGCCGGTTCCGTTCGCTCGGAGGGATCTGACTCATGCGCGCCTCCCTGTCCGTGTCTTCGTCCTCATCGGCCCTTCGTGACCTGCCGGTTCTCCTGGTGGCGGTGGTGTGGGGGTCGAGCTTCCTCGCCGTCCAGCGGGTGGCGGAGCCCGGGACGGCCGTGGCGATGCTGGTCCTGCGGTTCGGGCTGGTGCTGCCGCTGCTCGGGATGGTCGCCTGGCCGGCGCTACGGAGGCTGAGCCGCGCCGAGTGGCTGGGCGGCGGCGCACTGGGGCTGGTGCTCAGCGGGATCTTCCTGCTGGAGACGTACGGTGCCGTGCACACCTCCGCCACCAATGCCGGGCTGATCATCAGCCTCGCGATGGTGCTCACCCCGCTCGGCGAGAGCGTCCTCAGCCGGACGGCGCCGCCGCGCGCCTTCCTCGCGGCCGCCGCGCTGGCCGTGCTCGGCGTCGCGCTGCTCACCGGGGACGGCGGGCTGCGCCCGCCTTCGCTCGGCGACCTGCTGGTGCTGGGCGCCGCCCTGGTTCGCTCGGCCTTCGTCCTGGCGACGGCCCGCGCCCGCGCCGTCCGCGGAACCGACATGCTGGCCCTGACCTGGGTCCAACTCGCCGTCGCGACAGCCGTGTTCGCGTCCGTCGCGCCAGCCGTAGGGCCGTCGCCGTGGGCCGTCGCCCGCTCGTACGGGCCCGGCCAGTGGGCCTGGTTGCTGCACCTGTCCCTGTTGTGCACGCTGTTCGCCTTCTTCGTTCAGATGTGGGCTGTCCGCGCCACCTCGCCGTCCCGGGTGAGTCTGTTGCTCGGCACCGAACCGCTGTGGGCCGCCGTCTTCGGCATCACCATCGCCGGGAACCGGATGGGTCCGCTCGCCCTGGTCGGCGGAGCCCTGGTCATGGTCGCCACCGAGTGGGGCCGCCGCACCGCTCCCGCCTCCGTCCCCGCTCCCGCTCCCGCTCCCGTCCGGCGCGGGGAGACCGAAGCCGTTGAGTCCGAGGCCGTTGAGTCCGAAGCCGTCGAGTCCGAGGCCGTCGAGTCCGAGGCCGCTGGATCTGTTGTCGCCGAGTCCGCGACCGGGGTCGGGGAGCGGGGCCCGGAGCCGGCCCCGGTGTGATCCGCTGTGGTGGTCACCGGCGACTCAGCGTCCGACGGGCGTAGACCGTGCCCCAGCCCGGCTGGTGCTCGGCGTACCGGGCGGCGGGCGGCGGGAGGGGGAGGGCCCCGAGGACCGTTTCGCACGCTTGTGAACGAAGGGTCAAGCGAGCGTTCGGTCCCCCGCCACCCCTCAGGGTGAGCCGCTATAACACGTCAACATGACGCCTCGAAATTTGCTCCCGTCGACGCATAGTTGATATAGGAGCGCGGCTCTGACCAGCCGCTTCACAAGTAAATGCGACTGGTTGTGACCATTTGACTTCTTTGTGTTGACAACTCTGGGCATGTTCATATTCGGCACGATTCCCATCGTGGCGTAGATCACAAAGATGACGTTGAACTGCGTGTCGCAGATCACAAGCCGACGGGCATAGGATGCGCTCGTTCCAGGCTTTGTGAACTGCCTCACATGAGGTGGATCCCGGGAACCGGAACGCGGGTTCACCTCAGCGTGACCTGCCGGTTCCGATCTGCAGTCAAGGACGACTGGACGGAGGGAGCGGGGGCTATGAATGCCTACGCGCCGATCCTCGTACTCGGTGCCATCGCGGCGGCGTTCGCGGTCGGCTCCGTCGTGATGGCCTCACTCACCGGCCCCAAGCGCTACAACCGGGCCAAGTTGGAGGCGTACGAGTGCGGCATCGAGCCGACCCCGCAGCCCGTGGGCGGCGGTCGGTTCCCGATCAAGTACTACCTGACGGCGATGCTCTTCATCGTCTTCGACATCGAGATCGTCTTTCTCTATCCCTGGGCGGTGACCTTCGACGCCCTGGGGATCTTCGGGTTGGTCGAGATGCTCCTGTTCATCGCCACGGTCTTCGTCGCCTACGCCTACGTGTGGCGCCGCGGCGGCCTGGAGTGGGACTGAGCGCGGGGTGGCCGCCGCCTTTGTGAACGAGCGGACAAGCCCGAACGGGCCGACGTACCACAGGACTTGAGGGCTTCTTGAGGGCATTGAGAGGGATCTGATGGGAATCGAGGAGAAGCTGCCGAGCGGCTTTCTGCTCACGACCGTGGAGACGGCCGCCGGTTGGGTGCGCAAGGCGTCACTCTTCCCGGCCACCTTCGGTCTGGCCTGCTGCGCGATCGAGATGATGACCACCGGCGCCGGCCGCTACGACCTGGCCCGGTTCGGCATGGAGGTGTTCCGGGGTTCCCCCCGGCAGGCCGATCTGATGATCGTGGCGGGTCGGGTGAGCCAGAAGATGGCCCCGGTGCTGCGCCAGGTGTACGACCAGATGGCCAACCCGAAGTGGGTCATCTCGATGGGCGTCTGCGCCTCCTCGGGCGGGATGTTCAACAACTACGCGATCGTGCAGGGCGTCGACCACATCGTCCCGGTGGACATCTACCTGCCCGGTTGCCCGCCCCGCCCGGAGATGCTGATGGACGCCATCCTGAAGCTGCACGACAAGATCCAGCACGAGCCGCTGGGCGCGAACCGGATCCGGGCCGAGGAACTGGGCGAGGCGCTCGCCCTCAAGGCCACCCCGGTCAGCGAGATGCGGGGGCTGCTGCGATGAACGAGCAGCTACCCGAGACCCGTCGCGAGCACCCGGTCCGCGAGATCCCGGTCGAGGTGGTCGGCCGCCGGCAGGGCATGTTCGGTGCCCAGGACAGCGGCGACACCTCCGGCTTCGGCGGCCTGGCCGCGCCGATCGTGCTGCCCGGCCCGAGCGAACGGCCGTACGGCGGCTGGTTCGACGAGGTCGCCGACGAGCTGGAGGGCGCCCTGGAGGAGCAGGGCCTGGACCCGGTCGAGGTGATCGAGAAGACCGTCGTCGACCGCGGCGAGCTCACCTTCCACATCGACCGCGCCCACCTGCTCCGGACCGCCCGCACCCTGCGCGACGACCCGGCGCTGCGCTTCGAACTGTGCCTGGGCGTGAGCGGCGTGCACTACCCCGACGACAAGGGCCGCGAGCTGCACGCGGTCTACCACCTGCGGTCGATCACCCACGGACGGCTGATCCGGGTGGAGGTCACCGCGCCGGACGCCGACCCGCGCATCCCCTCCGTGGTGAGCGTCTACCCGACCAACGACTGGCACGAGCGCGAGGCCTACGACTTCTTCGGCCTGGTCTTCGAAGGCCACCCGGCGCTCACCCGGATCATGATGCCGGACGACTGGCTGGGCCACCCGCAGCGCAAGGACTACCCGCTCGGCGGCATCCCCGTCGAGTACAAGGGCGCCCAGATCCCGGCTCCCGACCAGCGGAGGTCGTACAGCTGATGAGTACTCGGCACCACGAAGATGCTCGGCACGACGAAGAGACTCGACCCCACGAGGAGACCGAGCAGGCAGAGGCCCGGGAGACCACCGAGGGCCGGGTCTTCACGGTCACCGGAGGCGACTGGGGCGAGGTGGTCGAGGCGGTCGGCCGGGCCGACGACGAGCGCATCATCGTCAACATGGGCCCCCAGCACCCGTCCACCCACGGCGTGCTGCGGCTGATCCTGGAGATCGACGGCGAGACGGTGAAGGAGGCCCGCTGCGGCATCGGCTACCTCCACACCGGCATCGAGAAGAACATGGAGTTCCGCAACTGGGTCCAGGGCACCACCTTCGTGACCCGGATGGACTACCTGACCCCGCTGTTCAACGAGACCGCGTACTGCCTGGCCGTCGAGAAGCTGCTCGGCATCACCGACGACATCCCGGACCGGGTCAGCGTGATCCGGGTGCTGATGATGGAGCTCAACCGGATCGCCTCGCACCTGGTCTGCCTGGCCACCGGTGGCATGGAGATCGGCTCCACCACCCTGATGATCTACGGCTTCCGCGACCGCGAGCTGATCCTGGACGTCTTCGAGCTGGTCACCGGCCTGCGCATGAACCACGCGTACGTGCGCCCCGGCGGCCTCGCCCAGGACCTCCCGCCCGGCGCCGTCGACCAGATCCGCGAATGCGTGAAGACCCTGCGCTCCCGGATGCACGAGTACGACAAACTCGCCACCGGGAACCCGGTGTTCAAGGCGCGCCTGGTCGACGTCGGCTTCCTCGACCTGCCCGGCTGCCTGGCCCTCGGCGCCACCGGCCCGATCCTGCGCGCCACCGGCCTGCCGCACGACCTGCGCAAGACCGACCCGTACTGCGGCTACCAGGACTACGACTTCGAGGTCGCGATCGCGGACAGCGCCGACTCCTACGGCCGCTTCCTGATCCGCCTGGAGGAGATGCGGCAGTCGCTGGGGATCGTCGAGCAGTGCCTGGACCGGCTGCGGCCGGGCCCGGTGATGGTGGCCGACAAGAAGATCGCCTGGCCCGCCCAACTCGCCGTCGGCCCGGACGGGATGGGCAACTCGCTCGACCACATCCGCAAGATCATGGGCACCTCGATGGAGGCCCTGATCCACCACTTCAAGCTGGTCACCGAGGGCTTCAGGGTCCCGGTCGGCCAGGCGTACGCGGCGGTCGAGTCGCCCAAGGGCGAGCTGGGCGTGCACGTGGTCAGCGACGGCGGGACGCGCCCGTACCGGGTCCATTTCCGGGATCCGTCGTTCACCAATCTGCAGACGATGGCGGCGATGTGCGAGGGCGGCCAGGTCGCCGACGTGATCGTCGCGGTGGCCGGGATCGACCCGGTGATGGGAGGCGTGGACCGGTGACAGACGTCCAGTTGGGGATGCCGGCGCTGCCGGCCACACCGTACCCCGAGGAGGTGCACGCCCGGCTTGCCGCCGACGCCGCGGAGCTGATCGGCCGCTACCCGCAGGCCCGGTCGGCGCTGCTGCCGCTGCTGCACCTGGTGCAGGCCGAGGAGGGCTTCGTCAGCCCGACCGGCATCCGGTTCTGCGCCGAGCAGCTGGACCTCACCACCGCCGAGGTCACCGCCGTCGCCACCTTCTACACCATGTACCGGCGGCGCCCGGCCGGGAAGTACCACGTCGGGGTCTGCACCAACACCCTGTGCGCGGTGCTCGGCGGCGACCAGATCTTCGACGAGCTCCAGCAGCACCTCGGCGTGCGCAACAACGAGACCACCGGGGACGGCGAGATCTCGATCGAGCACATCGAGTGCAACGCGGCCTGCGACTACGCGCCCGTGGTGATGGTCAACTGGGAGTTCTTCGACGACCAGACCCCGGAGAGCGCCAAGCGGCTGGTCGACGACCTGCGCGCGGGCCGGGAGGTCCGGCCGACCCGCGGCGCCCGGCTGTGCACCTTCAAGGAGTCCGCCCGGATCCTGGCGGGCTTCCCCGACGAGCGCCCGGGTGCCAACGACGAGTCCGGCGCGGGCGGCGCGCCCTCGCTGGCCGGCCTGCGCCTGGCCAAGGGCGAGGCGCTGCCCGGCACCGGCGGCACCAAGGTCGTCGCGCCCCGCCACGAGGGCACCGGCCACGAAGGGACGGAAGCGTGATGACCGCCGCCGAGCCGGCCGAGAAGCTGCTCACCCCCGTCCTGTCCGCCTCCTGGGACGACGAACGGCCCTGGACGCTGGCCACCTACCGTCGCCACCACGGCTACGACGGCCTCAAGGCGGCCCTGGCGATGCCGCCGGACGACGTGATCGCCCTGGTGAAGGACTCCGGGCTGCGCGGTCGCGGCGGTGCCGGCTTCCCCACCGGGATGAAGTGGCAGTTCATCCCGCAGAACGACGGCAAGCCGCACTACCTGGTGGTCAACGCGGACGAGTCCGAGCCGGGCACCTGCAAGGACATCCCGCTGCTGTTCGCCAACCCGCACGCGCTGATCGAGGGCATGATCATCGCCTCCTACGCGATCCGCTGCGACCACGCGTTCATCTACCTGCGCGGCGAGGTCGTCCCGGTGCTGCGCCGCCTGCACGCGGCCGTCGCCGAGGCGTACCAGGCCGGGCTGCTCGGCCGGGACATCCTCGGCTCGGGCGTCGACCTCGACATCACCGTGCACGCCGGAGCCGGCGCCTACATCTGCGGCGAGGAGACGGCACTGCTGGACTCGCTGGAGGGCCGCCGCGGCCAGCCCCGGCTGCGGCCGCCGTTCCCGGCGATCGCCGGCCTGTACGCCTGCCCGACGGTGGTCAACAACGTCGAGTCGATCGCCTCGGTGCCGCCGATCCTGGCCCGCGGCAAGGAGTGGTTCAAGGGCCTGGGCACCGAAAAGTCCCCCGGCTTCACGCTGTACTCGCTCTCCGGCCACGTCACCAACCCCGGCCAGTACGAGGCGCCGCTGGGCATCACGCTGCGCCAGCTGCTGGACATGAGCGGCGGCGTCCGCCCCGGGCACCGGCTCAAGTTCTGGACCCCGGGCGGCTCGTCCACCCCGATGTTCACCGACGAGCACCTGGACGTCCCGCTGGACTACGAGGGTGTCGGCGCGGCCGGTTCGATGCTCGGCACCAAGGCGCTGCAGGTCTTCGACGAGACCACCTGCGTGGTGCGTGCGGTCACCCGCTGGACCGAGTTCTACGCCCACGAGTCCTGCGGCAAGTGCACCCCCTGCCGCGAGGGCACCTACTGGCTGGTCCAGTTGCTCAAGCGGATCGAGGCGGGCGCGGGCGTCGACGGGGACCTGGAGAAGCTCCTCGACATCGCCGACAACATCAACGGCAAGTCCTTCTGCGCACTGGGCGACGGCGCCGCGAGCCCGATCGTCTCCTCCCTCCAGCACTTCCGGGCCGAGTACGAGCAGCACCTGGCCGAGCGCCGCTGCCCGTTCGACCCGGCCGCCTCCACCGTCTGGGCCGACGGCCCCCGCCCCGGCCACCAGTCCGCCACCGAAAGGGAGGTGCACGCGTGACGATCACAGAGCCATCCACCTCCACGGGCGACAAGGCCGCGGTCGAGCTGGTCACGCTCACCATCGACGGCGTCGAAGTGCAGGTCCCCAAGGGGACGTTGGTGATCCGGGCCGCCGAACGGATCGGCACCCAGATCCCGCGCTTCTGCGACCACCCGCTGCTCGACCCGGCCGGCGCCTGCCGGCAGTGCATCGTCGAGATCGAGGGCCAGCGCAAGCCCGTCGCCTCCTGCACCATCCCGGTCGCCGAGGGCATGGTGGTGCGCACCCAGGTGAGTTCACCGGTGGCCGAGAAGGCGCAGCGCGGCGTGATGGAGCTGCTGCTGATCAACCACCCGCTGGACTGCCCGGTCTGCGACAAGGGCGGCGAGTGCCCGCTGCAGAACCAGGCGATGTCCACGGGTGACGCCGACACCCGCTTCGAGGGGATGAAGCGCACCTACGAGAAGCCGATCCCGCTCAGCACCCAGGTGCTGCTGGACCGGGAGCGCTGCGTGCTGTGCGCGCGCTGCACCCGCTTCTCGCAGCAGATCGCCGGGGACCCGTTCATCGACCTGCTGGAACGCGGCGCGCTCCAGCAGGTCGGCACCGGGGACGACGAGCCGCTCGACTCGTACTTCTCCGGGAACACCATCCAGATCTGCCCGGTGGGCGCCCTGACCTCGGCGGCGTACCGCTTCCGCTCCCGCCCGTTCGACCTGGTCTCCTCGCCGAGCGTGTGCGAGCACTGCTCCTCGGGCTGCGCCCAGCGCACCGACCACCGGCGCGGCAAGGTGCTGCGCCGGCTGGCGGGCGAGGACCCGGCGGTCAACGAGGAGTGGAACTGCGACAAGGGCCGGTTCGCGTTCCGCTACGCCCAGCAGCGGGACCGGATCGCCACCCCGCTGGTGCGGGTGGACGGCGAGCTGGTGCCCGCCTCCTGGCCGGAGGCGCTGGCCCGGGCCGCCGAGGGACTGCGCGGCGCCCGCGTCGGGGTGCTGACCGGCGGCCGGGTCACCGTCGAGGACGCCTACGCGTACGGGAAGTTCGCGCGGGTGGTGCTCGGCACCAACGACGTGGACTTCCGGGCCCGCCCGCACAGCGGCGAGGAGGCGGACTTCCTGGCCGCCGCCGTCGCCGGGCGCGGGGTGGACGTGGACGGCGAGGGCCTGACCTACGAGCAGCTGGAGCAGGCGCCGGCGGTGCTGCTGGCGGGTTTCGAGCCGGAGGAGGAGTCGCCGATCGTCTTCCTGCGGCTGCGCAAGGCCAGCCGCGACCGGGGCCTGAAGGTGTACTCGGTGGCGGCGTTCGCCTCCCGGGGCCTGGCCAAGCTGCGCGGCGCGCTGCTGCCGGCCGCCCCGGGCACGGAGGCGGAGTGGTTCGCCGCGCTGGCCGCCGACGAGCCGCTGAACGACGAGGCCGGGCGGGCCGCCGAGCTGCTGCGCGGCCCGGGCGCGGTGATCCTGGTGGGCGAGCGGCTGGCCGCCGCCCCGGGCGCGCTGACGGCGGTGCTGCGCCTGGCGCACGCGACCGGCGCCCGGCTGGCGTGGGTGCCGCGCCGGGCGGGTGAGCGCGGTGCGGTCGAGGCGGGCCTGCTACCGGGGCTGCTGCCCGGCGGCCGTCCGGTGGCGGCTCCGGCCGCCCGGGCGGAGGCCGCCGGGGTGTGGGGGGTGGCGGAGCTGCCGTCCCGGCCGGGCCGGGACACCGAGCAGATCCTGACGGCCGCGGCGCACGGCGAGCTGGACGCGCTGCTGGTCGGCGGCGTCGACCCGGACGACCTGCCGGATCCGGCGCTGGCCGACGCGGCGCTGGCGGCGGTGCCGTTCGTGGTGTCGCTGGAGCTGCGGCCCTCCGCGGTGACGGCGCGCGCGGACGTGGTGCTGCCGGTGGCGGCGGTGGCGGAGAAGGCCGGCGCCTTCCTGGACTGGGAGGGCCGGCTGCGGATGTTCGAGGCGGCGCTCAAGCCCGATCAGCAGATGGGCCGCCACCTGTACCCGGACCTGCGGGTGCTGACCATGCTGGCGGAGGCGCTGGGCCACCGGCTGGGCCTGCCGGACGTCCGGGCGGCCCGGCTGGAGCTGGACCACTTCACCCCGTGGACGGGTGACCGGTCCGCGGACCCGGCCGCGCATCCCGGCGTGCTGCCCCGCCCGGCCACCGGCCAGGCGGTGCTGGCGGGTTGGCGCCAGCTGCTGGACAACGGCACGTTGCAGCAGGGTGATCCGCACCTGGCGGGCACCCGGCACCGGGCGGTGGCCCGGGTCTCGCCGGCCACCGCGAAGGAGGTCGGTGCGCCGGAGGCCGGCGCCGAGGCGGGTGGGGCGGGCGGGGCGCTGCGGCTGACCGGCCCGGCCGGCTCGCTGACCCTGCCGCTGGAGGTCACCGACTCGATCCCGGACCGCACGGTCTGGATCCCGCTCAACTCCACGCCGGGCGGCGCCCACCGCGCGCTCGGCACCACCGTCGGCCATCTGGTCACGATCGCCGTGGCCGCCCCCGAGCCGGCCGCGAGGGCCGAGGCCGCGGCGGGCGACGCGGGCAGCGAAGGGGAGGAGCGATGACTCCGCAGCCGTACGAGACGCTCCACTTCTTCGGGCAGGACCCGTGGTGGCTGGTGCTGCTGAAGGCGGTGTTCTGCTTCGGCTTCCTGGTCCTGACGGTGCTGATCGCGATCGTCTGGGAGCGCAAGGTGGTGGCCTGGATGCAGCTGCGCATCGGGCCGAACCGGCACGGGCCGTGGGGGATGCTGCAGTCCCTGGCGGACGGCGTGAAGCTCGCGCTCAAGGAAGACCTGGTGGTCAAGGGCGCGGACAAGGTGGTCTACATCCTGGCCCCGATCGTCTGCGCCGTCCCGGCGTTCATGGCCTTCGCGGTGATCCCGTTCGGGCCGGCCGGCAACGAGGTGTCGATCTTCGGCACCCGGACGGCGATGCAGCTGACCGACTTCCCGGTGGCGCTGCTGTACATCCTGGCGACGGCCTCGATCGGCATCTACGGCATCGTGCTGGCCGGCTGGTCGTCCGGTTCGACGTACCCGCTGCTGGGCGGGCTGCGCTCGGCCGCGCAGATGGTCAGCTACGAGATCGCGATGGGCCTGTCCTTCGCGGCGGTGTTCATCTACTCGGGGTCGATGTCGACCTCGGAGATCGTGGCGCACCAGCAGCCGACCTGGTTCGCGGCGCTGCTGCCGGTGTCGTTCATCGTGTACATCATCGCGATGGTGGGGGAGACCAACCGGGCGCCGTTCGACCTCCCGGAGGCCGAGGGCGAGCTGGTCGGCGGTTTCAACACCGAGTACTCCTCGCTGAAGTTCGCGATGTTCATGCTGGCCGAGTACGTCAACATGGTGACCGTCTCGGCGGTGGCCTCCACCCTGTTCCTGGGCGGCTGGCGGGCCCCGTGGCCGGTGTCGACCTTCTGGGAGGGCGCCAACCACGGCTGGTGGCCGATGCTGTGGATCACGCTGAAGATCCAGCTGCTGCTGTTCTTCTTCATCTGGCTGCGCGGCACGCTGCCCCGGTTCCGCTACGACCAGTTCATGAAGCTGGGCTGGAAGGTGCTGATCCCGGTCTCGCTGGTGTGGCTGGTGCTGATCGCGAGCGTGCGGGCGCTGCGCAACGAGGGCTACGGCTTCGGCGAGGTGGTGCTGTACGTCGGCGCGCCGGTCGGGGCGATCCTGCTGCTCGCCCTGCTGCGGGACTTCCTGAAGAAGGAGCCCGAGCCCGAACCCGCCCTGCCGAAGGGGGAGTTCGACCCGATGGCGGGCGGATACCCGGTGCCCCCGCTGCCCGGACAGGAGCTCCCGCCGGTGCCGCGCCGGCGCAGCCGGGCCCCGAAGCAACTCCAGGACGCCCTCAACGGGGCCGACCATACCGAAGGGAGCTGAACCGAGATGTCGTCCGACCAGACGGAGCGGGCCGAGCGGCCCGACAAGCCGTCGATCCTCGGCCCGGCCGCCGGCTTCGGCGTGACCTTCAAGGCCATGTTCAAGAAGCGGCTCACCGAGCAGTACCCGGAGCAGAAGAAGCCCACCGCTCCGCGCTTCCACGGCCGCCACCAGCTGAACCGGCACCCGGACGGCCTGGAGAAGTGCGTCGGCTGCGAGCTGTGCGCGTGGGCCTGTCCGGCCGACGCCATCTACGTGGAGGGCGCGGACAACCGGGAGGAGGAGCGCTACTCGCCGGGCGAGCGCTACGGCGCGGTCTACCAGATCAACTACGCCCGCTGCATCCTGTGCGGGCTGTGCATCGAGGCCTGCCCGACCCGCGCGCTCACCATGACCAACGAGTACGAGCTGGCCGACTCCTCGCGCCGGGACCTGATCTTCACCAAGGAGCAGCTGCTGGTCGGCCTGTCCGAGGGCATGGTGGACGCCCCGCACGCGATCTTCCCGGGCGCCGACGAGGGCGCGTACTACCGGGGCGAGATCACCGCGGCGGCGCCCGGGACGGTTCAGCAGGAGCGCACCGACCGGGAGCGGGAGGTCCAGCAGTGACCTCCCTCAACCTGGCCGCGACCGGGACGACCTCCGTCGGGGAGGCCGTCCAGTTCTGGGTGCTCGCGGTGATCGCGGTCGGCGGCGCGCTCGGCATGGTGCTGATGCGCAAGGCCGTGCACAGCGCGCTGTGCCTGGCGGCCACGATGATGGCGCTGGCGGTCTGTTACATGGCGCAGGGCGCGGTGTTCCTGGGCGTGGTGCAGATCGTCGTCTACACCGGCGCGATCATGATGCTGTTCCTGTTCGTGGTGATGCTGGTCGGCGTCACCAGCGAGGACTCCCTGAAGGAGCAGCTGAAGGGCCAGCGGTTCGCCGCGGTGCTGTGCGGGCTGGGCTTCGGCGTGCTGCTGATCGCCGGGATCGCCAACGCGCGGCTGGACCACTTCACCGGCCTGTCCGAGGCGAACGCCGAGGGCAACGTGCCGGGCCTGGCCCGGCTGATCTTCACCCGGTACGTGTGGGCGTTCGAGGTCACCGGCGCGCTGCTGATCACCGCGGCGATCGGTGCGATGGTGTTGACCCACCGCGAGCACGTGAAGGCGCCGAAGACGCAGCGCGAGCTGGCCGCCCAGCGGGTCGTGGACAACCTCCAGCTGCCGCCGCTGCCGGCGCCGGGCGTGTACGCGCGGCACAACGCGGTGGACGTTCCGGCGCTGCTGCCGGACGGCACGATCGCCGAGGACTCGGTGATGGCGACGCTGCGCGAGCGCGGCCAGGTCCGGGACGTCAGCCAGGAGATGCTGCGGCGGATGGCCGAGCTGGAGAACACCACGGCGGACTGGCTGGGCCGGCCGTCGTCCGAGCGGCCGGCGGTCGCCGGACCGCGCAAGTCCCTGGAGCCGGTGCCGGCGTCGGTGCCGGCGTCGGTGAACGGCAAGGACGGCAACGGCGGTCCGAACGGTCTGAACGGCAACGGCGGCCTGAACGGCAACGGCGGTTCGAACGGCAAGGACGGCTTGAACGGCAAGGACGGCCTGAACGGCCGCGCCGACGAGGAGGGAGCGGAGTGAACCCGGCCAACTACCTGTACCTCGCGGCCCTGTTGTTCACCATCGGCGCGGCCGGAGTGCTGATCCGGCGCAACGCGATCGTGCTGTTCATGTGCGTGGAGCTGATGCTGAACGCCTCGAACCTCGCCCTGGTGACCTTCTCCCGGCTGCACGGCACCCTGGACGGCCAGATCATCGCGTTCTTCACGATGGTGGTCGCGGCGGCCGAGGTCGTGGTCGGCCTCGCCATCATCGTCTCCATCTTCCGGACCAGGCACTCCGCTTCGGTCGACGACAGCAATCTGATGAAGCTGTAGGCGGAGGGCCTCGGTGAACTCTCTCATTCCGCTGCTGGTGGCGGCCCCGCTGGCCGGCGCCGCCCTGCTCCTGCTCGGCGGCCGCGCGCTGGACCGCTTCGGCCACTGGCTGGCCACCGCCCTCGCGGCGCTCTCGTTCGGCTTCGGCCTGGCGCTGTTCTGGGACATGCTGGGCCGCGAGGCCGAGCACCGGGCCGTCACCGAGCACCTGTTCAGCTGGATCCCGGTGAACGGGTTCCAGGCCGACATGTCGTTCCGGCTCGACCAGTTGTCGATGACCTTCGTCCTGCTGATCACCGGCGTCGGCACGCTGATCCACCTGTACTCGGTGGGCTACATGGCGCACGACGAGCGCCGGCGCCGCTTCTTCGCGTACCTGAACCTGTTCCTGGCCGCCATGCTGCTGCTGGTGGTCGCCGACAACTACCTGCTGCTGTACTTCGGTTGGGAGGGCGTGGGCCTCGCCTCGTACCTGCTGATCGGCTTCTGGCAGCACAAGCCGAGCGCGGCGACGGCGGCGAAGAAGGCGTTCATCGTCAACCGGGTCGGCGACCTGGGCCTGTCGATCGCGATCATGCTGATGTTCACCGAGTTCGGCTCCTTCGCCTTCGAGCCGGTCTTCGGAGGGGCGGCGCAGGCGAGCGAGGGCAAGCTGACGGCGATCGGCCTGATGCTGCTGCTGGCGGCCTGCGGCAAGTCGGCGCAGGTGCCGCTGCAGTCCTGGCTGGGCGACGCGATGGAGGGCCCGACCCCGGTGTCGGCGCTGATCCACGCGGCCACCATGGTGACCGCCGGCGTCTACCTGATCACCCGCTCGTCGGCGATCTTCGACCTGGCGCCGGACGCGCAGACCGCCGTGGTGGTGGTCGGCGCGGTCACGCTGCTGTTCGGTGCGATCGTCGGTTGCGCGAAGGACGACATCAAGAAGGCGCTGGCCGGGTCGACGATGTCGCAGATCGGCTACATGGTGCTGGCGGCCGGGCTCGGCCCGATCGGCTACGCCTTCGCGATCATGCACCTGGTGACGCACGGCTTCTTCAAGGCCGGGCTGTTCCTCGGCGCCGGGTCGGTCATGCACGGCATGAACGACGAGGTGAACATGCGTCACTACGGCGGCCTGCGCAAGTACATGCCGGTCACCTTCGTCACCTTCGGCCTCGGTTACCTGGCGATCATCGGCTTCCCCGGCCTGTCCGGCTTCTTCTCCAAGGACAAGATCATCGAGGCGGCCTTCGCCAAGGGCGGCACCGAGGGCTGGATCCTCGGCCTGTGCGCGCTGACCGGTGCCGCCGTCACCGCGTTCTACATGACCCGGGTGATGCTGCTGACCTTCTTCGGCGAGAAGCGCTGGCAGCCGGACGCGGAGGGCAACGCCCCGCACCCGCACGAGTCGCCGAAGACCATGACCATCCCGATGGTCCTGCTGGCCTTCGGCTCGGTCTTCGCGGGCGGGCTGTTCGCCTTCAACGACTCGTTCCTGACCTGGCTGGAGCCGGTCACCGGACACTCCGAGGGCAACTCGCCGCTCGCCCCGCTGGTGGTCACCGTGCTCACCACGGCCTGCATGCTGGCCGGCGTCCTCGTCTCGTACCTGATGTACGGGCGCTCCGCCGTCCCCGTGGTGCCGCCGGTCGGCTCCCCGCTCACCCGGGCCGCCCGCCGCGACCTGCTCCAGGACGACTTCAACCACGCCGTCCTGGTCCGCCCGGGCTCGGCGCTCACCGCGACGCTGGTCTACTTCGACAGCCGCGGTCTGGACGGCTTCGTCAACGGCCTGGCCGCCACCATCGGCGGCGTGTCCAGTCGGCTGCGGCGGGTCCAGAACGGCTTCGTCCGCTCGTACGCGCTCTCCATGTTCGGCGGCACGCTGGTGCTGGTCGCCACGACTCTCCTGATGAGGTCCGTCTGATGACTCGCGCAGATTCCACGTGGGGGGTGCGGCCATGAGCGCGTTGCTGACCGCCACCTGTGCCGTCCCGGCGGCCGGCGCGGTGCTGACCGCCGCCCTGCCCGCCGGGTCGACCGAGCGCCGCCGCTCGACCACCAAGGCCGTCGCCCTGGGCGTCTCGGTCGTCACCCTGGTGCTGGCCGCCGTGGTGGCGACCCGCTTCGACCCGCACGGCGATCGCTACCAGCTGACCGAGTCGTACAGCTGGATCCGCTCCTTCGGCATCACCTTCTCGCTCGGCGTGGACGGCATCGGCGCCGTCCTCGCCCTGCTCACCGCCGTCCTGGTGCCGGTGGTGATGCTGGCCTCCTGGCACGACGCCGACCCGGGGCCTGCCTCTCCCGACGGCACCTTTGAGGGCAGGCGCCGCACCCAGGGCTTCTTCGCCCTGATCCTGGCGGTGGAGGCGATGGTGGTCGTCTCCTTCTACGCCACCGACGTCTTCCTCTTCTACGTGTTCTTCGAAGCCATGCTGATCCCGATGTACTTCCTGATCGGCGGCTTCGGCGACCGGGCCGGCGGCCCCGACGCGGCGCGCCAGCGCTCGTACGCGGCCGTGAAGTTCCTGCTCTACAACCTGCTCGGCGGCCTGGTGATGCTGGCCGCCGTGATCGGCCTGTACGTGATCGCGCAGGACCAGGGCTTCGGCACCTTCGACCTCCAGACCCTCACCTCGGCGATCGCCGACGGCAAGCTCCAGCTGTCCGGCACCGCCGAGAAGGCGCTGTTCCTGGGCTTCTTCTTCGCCTTCGCGGTGAAGGCCCCGCTGTGGCCGCTGCACACCTGGCTGCCGAACGCGATGGGCGAGGCCACCGCCGGCACCGCCGTGCTGATCACCGCCGTGGTGGACAAGGTCGGCACCTTCGCGATGCTGCGCTTCTGCCTCGGGCTGTTCCCGCACGCCTCGAAGACCTTCGCCCCGGTGATCCTGGTCCTGTCGGTGATCGGGATCATCTACGGCGCGCTGCTGGCGGTCGGTCAGAAGGACATCAAGCGGCTGGTCGCCTACGCGTCGATCTCGCACTTCGGCTTCATCATCATGGGCATCTTCGCGCTGACCAGCCAGGGCCAGAGCGGCGCCACCCTCTACATGGTCAACCACGGCATCTCCACCGCCGCGTGGATGCTGGTGGCGGGCTTCCTGATCTCCCGCCGCGGCTCGCGGCTGATCGCCGACTACGGCGGGGTGCAGAAGGTCGCCCCGGTGCTCGCCGGGACGTTCCTGATCGGCGGTCTGGCCACCCTGTCGCTGCCCGGGCTGGCCCCGTTCGTCAGCGAGTTCCTGGTGCTGGTGGGCACGTTCACCCGCTACCCGGCGATCGGCATCGTGGCGACCTTCGGCATCGTGCTGGCCGCGCTGTACGCCCTGCTGCTGTACCAGCGCACCATGACCGGCCCGGTGAAGGCCGGCGTCGGCGGGATGCCCGACCTCAAGGTCCGCGAACTGGCCGTGGTCGCCCCGCTGGTGGCGCTGACCATCCTGCTCGGCGTCTACCCCAAGCCGCTCACCGACCTGGTCAACCCCTCGGTGAACGCGACGCTCTCGCAGGTCCACGAGACCGACCCGGCGCCGGCCCACCCGGTCGCCGCCACCTCAGGAGGTGAGCAGAAGTGAGCACCACCGGCATGCTCGCCGCCGCCGGCGGCAACACCGCCAGCATCCCGGCGCCGCACCTGGAGTACGGCCAGCTCTCCCCGATGCTGGTGGTGTTCGGCGCCGCCGTGGCCGGCATCCTGGTGGAGGCCTTCGTGCCCCGCCGGTACCGGCACTGGACGCAGGTGTCGCTCGCCCTGGCCGGGCTGATCGGCTCCTTCGTCGCCGTGGTGGTGCTGGCCTCCCAGGGCTTCGGCTCCACCCGGGTCGACCTGCTGGCCATGGAGTCCGTCGCGCTGGACGGCCCGGCGCTGTTCCTGCAGGGCGTGATCCTGCTGGCCGCCGTCGTCGCGGTGCTCACCTACGCCGAACGGAAGCTGGAGCCCAAGGCGGGCGGCCTGCCCGCCGACGCCTTCGCGGCCCAGGCCGCCGCCACCCCCGGCGGCGAGCAGGAGCGGGCCGCGGTCCGGGCCGGCTTCGCCACCAGCGAGGTCTTCCCGCTCACCATGTTCGCGGTCGGCGGGATGCTGCTGTTCCCCGCGGCCAACGACCTGCTGACGATGTTCGTGGCGCTGGAGGTCTTTTCCCTCCCGCTGTACCTGCTCTGCGCGCTGGCCCGGCGCCGCCGGCTGCTCTCCCAGGAGGCGGCCGTCAAGTACTTCCTGCTGGGCGCCTTCGCCTCGGCGTTCTTCCTGTTCGGCACCGCGCTGCTGTACGGCTACGCGGGCAGCGTGAAGCTCGGCGACATCTCGGACGTGATCTCCGGCAAGGCGATGACCACCCCGGCGCAGCTGAGCAGCACCCAGAGTGACGCGCTGCTGCTGATCGGCCTGGCGATGCTCGCGGTCGGCCTGCTGTTCAAGGTCGGCGCGGTGCCGTTCCACTCCTGGACCCCGGACGTGTACCAGGGCGCGCCGACCCCGGTGACCGGCTTCATGGCGGCGGCGACGAAGGTCGCGGCCTTCGGGGCGTTCCTGCGGCTGTTCTACGTGGCCTTCCCGGGCCTGCGGCTGGACTGGCGGCCGGTGCTGTGGGGGGTGGCGATCCTCACCATGGTGGTGGGCGCGGTGCTGGCGGTCACCCAGCAGGACGTCAAGCGGCTGCTGGCGTACTCCTCGATCGCGCACGCCGGGTTCATCCTCACGGGCGTGATCGCCACCAACAAGCAGGGCCTGTCCTCGGTGCTGTTCTACCTGCTGTCGTACTCCTTCGTGACGCTCGGCGCGTTCGCCGTGGTCACCCTGGTGCGCGACTCCAAGGGCGAGGCGACCCACCTGTCCAGCTGGGCCGGGCTGGGCCGGCGCTCGCCGCTGGTGGCGGCGGTGTTCGCGCTGTTCCTGCTGGCCTTCGCCGGGATCCCGCTGACCTCCGGGTTCACCGGGAAGTTCGCGGTGTTCCAGGCGGCGGCGGCCGGCGGGGCGACGCCGCTGGTGATCGTCGGTGTGCTGAGTTCGGCGGTGGCCGCGTTCTTCTACATCCGGGTCATCGTGCTGATGTTCTTCTCCGACCCGAAGCCGGGCGGCCCGACGGTGGCGATCCCGAGCGCCTTCACGGCGACCGCGATCGGGGTGGGGGTGCTGGTCACGCTGGGTCTCGGCCTGCTGCCGCAGTACTTCCTGGACCTGGCGTCGAAGGCCGCGCTGTTCGTCCGCTGACCGCCGCCGGGGCGGCGCCGCCGCCCCGGGCCCGTCCGGGCCGCGCCCTCGGCGCGCGGTCCGGACGCGCGTTTGCCGCCGGCCCGCCGGCGGAGGGGCTCCGGCCCGTGTTTTCCAGCTGAATTCGCCCCCACCGCAGTACTGCCCCCACAGCCGCCCTGACCAGGGCATCCGGCCCGATCATGACAGGATCCGCACGCCCGTGCAGTGATCCACTCGTGACCGGATACCCTGCCTGTATGGCCAGCGGCGGCACTCAGGGACCAGGCCGCTAGATCGACCAGGGACAGAGGAGTGGTCTTCGTGACCGTCGTGGGACCCTTCGGGCTCAGCGTGCAGGACCGCGACCTGACCCGGGACGTTCAGGCCGGACTGGACGCGGTGGAGACGGCGCTCGCCGAGGCCGTCAAGAGCGACGTCCCGTTCATCACCATCACCGCCAGTCACCTCATCGAGGCCGGCGGCAAGCGCTTCCGTCCGCTGCTGCTGCTGCTGGCGGCGCAGTTCGGCGACCCGGGGGCGCCCGGTGTGGTGCCGGCGGCCGTCGTCGTCGAACTCACCCACCTGGCGACCCTGTACCACGACGACGTCATGGACGAGGCCCCGGTGCGCCGCGGCGCCCCCAGCGCCAACTCCCGCTGGGACAACTCGGTGGCCATCCTCACCGGCGACTTCCTGTTCTCCCGCGCCTCCCAGGTGCTCGCCGACCTCGGCCCCGAGGCGGTGCGGATGCAGGCCGACGCCTTCGAGCGGCTGGTCACCGGCCAGATCCTGGAGACCCGCGGCCCCGGCCCGGACGGCGACCCGCTGCTGCACTACCTCGACGTGCTGGCCGGCAAGACCGGTTCGCTGATCGCGGTCTCCTGCCGGATAGGAGCGCTGATGGCCGGCGCCGAGCCGTGGATGGTGGACACCCTCAGCGAGTTCGGCGAGCGGATCGGCATCGCCTTCCAGCTGGCCGACGACGTGCTGGACATCGCCAGCGACGGCCAGGAGTCCGGCAAGACCCCCGGCACCGACCTGCGCGAGGGCGTGCCGACCCTGCCGACCCTGCTGCTGGAGCAGATGCCGGCCGACCCCGCCGACCCGGCCGACACCCGGCTGCGCGAACTGCTCACCCTGGACCTCGCCGACGACGAGCTGCACGCCGAGGCGCTGCGGCTGCTGCGCCGCCACCCCGCGCTGGAGCGCGCCCGCCGGGAGACGCTGCGCCAGGCCGAGGACGCCCGGGCGCTGCTCGCCCCGCTGCCGGACTGCGCGGCGAAGGCGGCCCTGGAGGGGCTCTGCGACGCGGTGGCGATCCGGACCATGTGACCGGGGCGCGGCGGGCGGCAGCCCCTGACCGGCGGATCCGCGGACGGCGGGCCGGGTGTTCACCCGGATGGGGGAGACTGGCCCCTGTCAGCTCTGCCCTGCCGGGAAGGTCACCATGCGCCGCGTCGTCATAGCCGAGGACTCCGTACTGCTGCGGGAGGGCCTGACCCGGCTGCTCACCGACCGGGGCCTGGAGGTCGTGGCGGGTGTCGGGGACGGCGCCGCGCTGGTGAAGACCATCCACGACCTGGCCGCGGCCGGGCAACTGCCGGACGTCGTGGTCTCCGACGTGCGGATGCCGCCGAGCCACACTGACGAGGGCCTGCGCGCCTGCGTCGAGCTGCGCGGGCGCTACCCGGAGCTGAACGTGCTGGTGCTGTCGCAGTTCGTGGAGGAGCGGTACGCCTCCGAGCTGCTGGCGGGCTCCACCCGGGGCGTCGGCTACCTGCTGAAGGACCGGGTCGCGGAGGTGCGCGAGTTCGCGGACGCGGTGGTCCGGGTCGCCGAGGGCGGCACCGCGCTGGACCCGGAGGTGGTGCAGCAACTCCTCAGCCGCAGCCGCAAGGGCGACGTGCTGGCCAACCTCACCCCGCGCGAGCGGGAGGTGCTCGGGCTGATGGCGGAGGGCCGCACCAACAGCGCGGTGGCCAAGCAGCTGGTGGTCTCGGACGGCGCGGTGGAGAAGCACGTCAGCAACATCTTCCTGAAGCTGGGCCTGGCGCAGAGCCCGGAGGACCACCGACGGGTGCTGGCGGTGCTCACCTACCTCAACTCGTAGCCGTCCCGGCGGCCGGGCAGCTCGGGGGCAGGGGGGCGGCCGTCGGACGCGGAATGATCTCCGGCGGCCGGACGTTGTACCCCGTGTGCGGTACGGGCGCGGGCCGGTGTTTTCCCGCCGCACGTGGGAGTTCCGTCCGGGATCAAGTGCCCGCGCATAGGATGCGGGAGGTGCACCAAGCGGACGGGGCACGGGGCCGCGCCCGCGGTGGTGTGCCCTCGAGGAGGTCCGCGGCAGTGACCAGTCAGGTCGATCAGTCAGAGGCAGTGGACGGCTCGGACGGCGACGGTGGTCGTTCCGGGAACGGTGACGGACGCCCCGGTGCGGCCGTGCCCGCCGATCCAACGGCCCCGGGAGGTTCGCCGCCGAGGCACGGCAAGCCGATCCGCCGACTGGACCGGGTGATCATCCGTTTCGCCGGTGACTCGGGTGACGGCATGCAGCTCACCGGTGACCGGTTCACCTCGGAGACGGCGTCGTTCGGCAACGACCTCTCCACGCTGCCGAACTTCCCGGCCGAGATCCGGGCGCCCGCCGGGACGCTGCCGGGCGTGTCGTCCTTCCAACTGCACTTCGCGGACCACGACATCCTCACCCCGGGCGACGCGCCGAACGTGCTGGTGGCGATGAACCCGGCGGCGCTGAAGGCGAACCTGGAGGACCTGCCGCGCGGCGCGCAGATCATCGTCAACACGGACGAGTTCACCAAGCGCGCGCTGGCGAAGGTCGGTTACGCGGCGGACCCGCTGGCCGACGGCTCGCTGGAGGGCTACCACCTGCACAAGGTGCCGCTGACGACGCTGACCCTGGAGGCGTTGAAGGACAGCGGGCTGGCGCGCAAGGACGCCGAGCGGGCCAAGAACATGTTCGCGCTGGGGCTGCTGTCCTGGATGTACCACCGCCCCACCCGAGGGACGGAGACCTTCCTGCGCGGCAAGTTCGCGAAGAAGCCGCAGATCGCCGAGGCGAACATCAGCGCCTTCAAGGCGGGCTGGAACTTCGGTGAGACCACGGAGA
>NZ_JBFBHW010000048.1:0-68405 GCF_040685395.1 Kitasatospora sp. NPDC088779
GACACACATGGCGGTGATCGTCGCGGATGCCTCGCCCGCGACGATCACCACCAGTGCATCACGCCACGAAGTTGATCAATTACCCAACACTTTCTCAGACGTCCGGTGTTGTAGGGGCCGGTGGTGGACCGGGCCGCACGCGATGCTTGAGGGCAACGGACGAGCCGCCGGCCCGGGACGGCGGCCAGGCACGGGGCGAACCCGATCGGGCCGGACGATGGACCGGGCCGCCGTCGGGCATCAGACCGCCCCCGGAGGGGCAGGGGCCGGAGCGCAGCGGCGCTGTTGCACGGCCGGGTCCGATGGCCCGGCCGCGCTCCTGCGGCCGGGCCGTCGTACGGGGGCGGGGGTCAGGAGAGACCCGGGACCGGCGCGAGGACGCGGAGCGTTCCGCCGACAGCCTCCAGTTCGGTCAGGTGCCCGCCGAAGGCGAGAGCCCAGAAACGGCGCTCTCCGGTGGTGGGCGTGCGGGGGGGGTGATGCTGACCAAGTCGCCCGTGGTGAGGCGGCGCGCCCGCCGCGGCCAGCAGTCGGCGTACTTGTCGGCGGACAGTCGGCGGCCGATCGCGTGGGCCTCCAGGGCAGCCGCCCGCGGGTTCAGGGCCTCGACGACGAACGTCAACGGCAGGCCAGGCAGGCCGGGATCCATGACCTGGGCCAGAACATGCCCGGGCCGGTAGGCGAAGTGACGCGAGGTGCGGCCACGGGACCCGGTGGTGACATTCAGGAACGCGGTGGCGGTGAACAGACCGGCGCAGGAGGCGGGAGTGGCGGCGGCCCGCGCAGTGCAATGTCAGTGGGCCCCACTCCTTGATGACCCTGGCAAGCGAGTTCAGGTACGCGTCCGCCGAACTGCTCACGTGCGGTGTCCCGTCTTCGGAGCTCACCGTGTCCTCGAAGAACCACACCGTGCCGTCGCGGTCGCTGTAGGAAGACCCGATGTCGTAGGTGGTGCCCTGGTAGACGATCGGGGTCCGGTCGATGACCGCCCGGGTGATGCCCTGCGGGCCGGTGTCCTGAAGGCGGGTCGAACGCAGGGGTATCTGTCCGTCGCGGTACCGGTGGACGTCCTTCTCGGGCGTCTTGCTCATGAGAGAGTTCTCCTGCTCGTGGAGTGGGTTGAGGGAAGGCGGGGCCGTCCCGCGCGCCGGGCCGGCGAACGCACTGGCGCCGGCATCCGCACGCCCCCACGGGGAAGGGAGGCGGGGAGGCAGCCGGGGGAAGCCCGCACGGCCAAAACAAGTCACAGCCGCCGGACGGGAACAGGGCACACCGTAGGGGCGGCAAGCGGCCGGTCAACCCCGGCCCGGGCGGCGAGGACCGGGGACAGGACGCGGCTTTCGGGGCGGGGGCCGCAGTGTGGGCGGCTCCAGGCCGGTGACCGGGACGGACGCCCCGCCGACGGCGGTCAGAAGCAGGTGGTGCTGCCGCTACAGGGACAGCCGCCGGCCCCGGGCGGATGCGGGCCCGAGACCGACGGCGGGAGTCAGCCCCGGACCGGGGGCCAGGTCAGCTCGGGGAACATCCGGCGGACCTGGGCCTCTGCCCAGGGGTGAACGGTGTCCCATGCGTCCTGGCCGGGCTCGGCGGCCCAGAAGTGCCAGCCGTTTGCGCATCCGGCAAACTCGCGGGCGAGCACCTGCATGACGTCTTGGACGGTCAGCAGGGGCGGCAACGGGTCGCCGCCCTCAAACGGCTTACTGAAGGCGGCGTAGAGCTTGGCGGCGACGGCCTCGGCATCCATGACGGCGGTGGCGGTCACGGACAGTGCCACGGTCCCGCCGATCGCCCGGCGCCAACGGTAGGAGGCGGGGACCGGGTCCGGTGCCGGGCTGCGACCGGCGGTCTCGACTGCGGCCAGGGTCTGCAACCGGGCGGCGGCCGGGCGGCGGGCGGCGAACAGCCGGAAGCACGCGACGACCGCGCTGAGCAACTCGGAGAACTCGACGTCGAACCGGGCGGGGTGACGACGCTGGCCGAGGTTAGGCGACTCGTACAACACCACCTCGTCGCCGCGTCCCTCGGTGTGGCTGGTGGGACAGTAGTGGGCCCGCAGACCGCTGAACTCGGCGATCGTGCCCGCGAGGTTGCTGCTCACGTCGGACATCAGCACCTCGCCACAGCCGTCCAGAACGGGCATGACCAGGTAGTGCGTGTCAAAGCCGCCGTGGCTCTCGTAGCGGATGCCGCGCTGGTCCAGGACAGCGCGGATGACGGTGGCGAGCGTGTCGCCGGGGTTCCACATACTCATGAGAGCTCCTGCTCGTCAGATGGGTTGATGGGTGCGGGGCCGCCCCGCACCCGAGCCGGGGACTGCGGAGTGCCGGGGCGGGCGGGGCACCCGGGGAAAGCCCTGACGGCAGGAACAACTCACGACCGCCAGGCGGGAACAGAAGGCACCATAAGACCGGCAGGCAGCCGGTCAACCCCGGACCGGAACAGGCGGGTCGGCAGTTCGGGGCGCGCCGACCCTGTCCCCTTCTGGCTGCCGGACACCCGGGCAGCGACACACCCCGCCCCACGCCCCTGCCGGCTGCGGCACCCGCCCCAACACCGGACACCGCCCCGAGGCCGGACACACACCAGCGCCCCGCCCCCACGAACACGGGGACGGGGCGCAGCAGCCACCCGCAATGGGCCGGTGTGGGAGGCGTCGGCCGGAGGCCGTTACTCGCCGCCGGGGTGGAACGCCGCCAGCGCCTCGGGCAGGAGCCGGGTGTAGATGCCTTCCAGGCCGCTGGGAGCAATCAGGCTCCAGGAGAACGTCCTGGCATCAGCGTGGAACTGCCCCCGCCCAGGGTGCGGGGCAGCATATGGACGCAGAACACCGACCCCGTAGACCCCCAGCGTCCCGTCGAGGAGTCCACCTTGCTGCTCCTCGGCGGTGTCCGGCCCGTATGTGTCGAACTGGTCGTCGGTGACGACGGCGAGCACGGGGCTGAGGTCGTCTTCGTCACGGCCGAGGAAGCTGCGCCAGTAGGCGAGGTCGGCCATCGCCTCGGCGCGGCTGGAACGGGTGTTGACGTAGCGCACGGCGTCGCGGTGGTCGGTGATCTCTTCGGTGTCGTGCAGCCACGCCTCGAACCGGTGTTCCGTGTTCATACCGACACCGCTGTGGCGGCGGCGCAGGAACCCGAACGGCTCGCCGTCGACAGGGACGGGGTATCGCAAGGTACAGACCTCGCAGGTGATCCCGGCGTGGCGCAGGAAACGCTGCAGGTGAGGAAAGCGCGCGAAGCGGGTGCCGCAGTTGCAGCAGGTGTACACCTCCCAGTTGGAGGGGCTGGCGACCGTATCGTGACGGCACTGCGGGCACTGGTAGGACTTGTTGCTGTACCACTTGATGACCATCGGGACTTCCTTCTGTGATCCGGGGCGCCATGACGGCAGGCGGGCAGGAAGTGGGGCCGTCCCGTACCCCGGGCCGGCGAACGCGGGGTGCGGGACGGCGGCGGCACCTGCAACCCGCCAAGGGGAAGGAACGGGGAGGTGCAGGGGAAGCCCGCGCGGCCGGAACGACTCACGGCCGCCGGGCGGGAACAGGAGACACCGTAGGAACAGCTGCGGGCCGGTCAACCCCCACCCGAGGGTGGGCGGTCGGCGGGGCGGGGCGCAGCGGTGGTGCCCCGCCCCGGGGCGGGTTCAACGGTCCTGTGCCGGGCCGGGCGGGGGACGGTTCCGGATCGGTCGCAGGCCGGGCAGAGGCGCGCCGTGTCCTCGTTGGTGTGCGTGGTCTGGCCCCGGCCCCGACGCGCCGGGCAGATGCGGCCGGTGGCCAGTCCCCGGACCAGGTCGGCGCACTCCAGCGGCCAGTAGCGGGCCAGCAGGAGAGCGGCGGCCTCGGCAAGAATGAGGCGGCGGTGCTTGACGGGTACGGTGTCCAGCGGGTCGGACGCCGGCGGGTGCGGCGTCTCGGCGGCCCTGGCGGGGCCCGGGGCCGCGAAGTGGGCGGTGCGGCGCTGTGCCGTGGTGGATGCGTGTGTGGCGGCCGGCGGGTACCGGGGAAGCCCGGCCGCCCGGACCAAGGGGGCCGGGCGGCCCGCACCCGGGGATGGGGACGGGACGAGGGCTGCGGCGACACCTGCGACCCACCCCTAGGCGGGCAGAGGAGGGCGGGCTACCGGGGAAACCCACGCGACCGGGAACAAGACGCACGGGCACACACGGCCGCCGGGTGGGAACAGGGCGCGCAGTAGGAGCGGCTGCTGACCGATCAACCGCGGGCGGGGACGGGCCCGGCCCTGGGCCGACAGTGGCTGGGGCGCAGCGGCAGGGCGGGCGGCGCCGCACGGCCACTTCGGTGGGGCGGCGCCGGGAGTTACAGCCTGAACGGGAGAGGGGGTTCAGGCGCGATCGGCGGGCTCGCCGCCCCGCTCGTCCTCGGGCTCGTCGTCGGCGCATGCCGTGCGAATCGCGGTGGCGGTGGTGACGACGTCACCCCCGAATGCCCCGCGCAGGTCGGCGATCGAGAACCCGTCGGGGAACGCCTTGATGTCGAGTTGCCAGGCTCGGTGGGCGTCGAGGTCGTTACGGTCAGCCACGTTTCCTGCAGCGAGCAGGTGCAATCGGTGGACGGCGCCGCCCCAGACGTACTCGGTGACGTCTTCGCGGGCGGCCATGTCCGGGAACAGAGCCGCCAATACGGCGGGCCTGCGCTCCGTCGGCGCGATCGCCCCGCACGCCAACGCGTCGGCGTACAGGAGCATCGCCTCCGCGACCGGCTCGCGGACCGCACCCACGATCTGCTGGAGGACCCGGTGCAGCGCCGGAGACTGCTCCTGACCGGCGGTGTCGGCGTAGTGAGCCGGGCGGCAGAAGGGACATTCCTCGCTGTCGTGGTAGGCCTCGGCGACGTACGTCACCCAGGCCCTCACCGCGGCCGGGGTGCCGGGGGGAAGGTCTGTCGCACATTCGAACCAGTGGTGCGCGAGGTCGTCGCCGGGTGCGGTGACCTGGTGAACGACCACCCGCCCGCAGCGGATCGAGGAGGCCATCAGGGCGTCGGTCAGCAGGGTGCCGTTGTGCCAGGCGGCGGTGGTCAGCCGGGCTTCGTCGATGTCGTGCAGGAGCAACATGTCGATGCGGCCCGGGCCCTGGGGGGCGAGCTGGTCTCTCATCCGGGCGACGGCGGCCACGGCCTGCTCGCCGACGCGCAGGAGAGTGGTGCCGTGCACGGTGCGCTCGGCCTGTTCGGTGCCGCTGGTCGCGGTCAGGATCAGGTCGGTGCCCGGTCCGTCGAAGGGCAGGCCTGGCTGGGTTGCCGGCTCGACGGTGACGCTGAAACCGTCGGTGTGCCACAGGGCCGCGGGCCGGTCCGGCCGGGTGCTCCAGTCGCGGCCGAGCTGGCCCGCGAGGAAACTCGCGATGTCGGCCGGGCCGGGAGTGGTCGAGTAGGGGTCGTAGACGGGCTGGGACATGGTGCCTCCAAAGGGGGTATGGGTTCCGGGGTGTCGCCACGCGCCGGGACAACGTGGCCGCCCTTGTGTCGGGACGTCTGGTGGGTGCGGCGGCCGGGACCCTGCGAGGGGGTGCGGAGTCCCGGCCGCCAGGCAAGGGCACGCGGGCCGTACTGGTCGAGTACGGCGCTGTCGACCCGAATGCTGCCGGAGTGGGCTGGGTTGGGGTAGTCGTTGGGCCAACCACGCAGAAGGAAAGACGAGTTGAGGACCGGACGGCCGGACGCCCGGGGGGCTGGTCGGGGCATCGTCCGGAGGTTGACGGAACCTCCGGACCGGTTGTACCCCGCACCCGGATGCGGGTGCGGTTCAGTGGGCTTGCCGGGCGTGCGGGAGCCTGAGGGGCTCGTTGATGCACGGCAGTTCGGTGAGGTCGCCGCCGGGGGCGAGGGCGTAGTAGCGACGGGGGCCGGTGGTGGGGGTGTGGGGGGTGATGGTGACGACGTCGCCGACGGCCAGGCGGCGGATCCGCGCGGGCCAGTAGGCAGCGTTGTGGTCGACGGCCAGGCGCCGGCCGACGGCGGCGGCCCGGCGGGCGGCGGTCAGCGGGCCGGGCGCGGGGATGGTGAACGTCAGCGGCAGGGCGGGCATGTCCGGGTCGACGGCCTGCACCAGGCTGTGCCAAGGCTGGTAGCCGAAGTAGTTCTCGGGCCAGCCGTGGGGACCGGTGGTGATGTTGAGGCAGGCCGAGGCGGTGAACAGGACGGTCGCCGGGGCGGTAGCGGTACGGCGGCGCAACAGGGTACGGCGGTGTGCGGGCATGATGGGGCTCTCCCAAAGCGTCGTGAAGGACGAGGTGGGAGAGCCCGTCGTGCGAACGACGACGGTGGCGCGATGACGGCCGGTGCGGTACGCCACGATGGCGGCCCGCTCGTGGTACGGCCGCAGCGACCGATGGTGTGCGGCACGGCCGGGACGGTGGTGTACAGCACAGCAGCCGGGCCGGGGCGCTCTCCCGGGAAGGGAAAGTAGCCACGGGATCGAGCCGGTCAACACCCCAACCACACTGGTTTGCGAAGCCGTTCAGGCCGGACGGCCCGGCAGCAGGCCCTGCCCTGTACCGGGCCTCCCCCCTCCAGGAGTCGGAGGCCGCGGACGGCACGACGCGGCATCGCGAGAAGGGCAACAGAACTCACACGCGGGGTCAGGAAGGCGGGACAGTGAGACGACCGGAATCCGAGAGTGCCGGCACCCGGATGGAACGGCGGCGGAGTGCGCCGCAATCGGCCGGGCGCCATTCCACGCCAGCCGGACCAGCATCGTGGGGACGTCCATCACGTTCGCGTCCTCCATCTGGATCTCGGGCGGCTAGCAAGTCCACGATGGCCTGCGGAACCTCCACGGACACCATGTGGTCCCGGTGCAGTTCTATCTCTCGCAGCGCCCGCTCCCGGACCTACATGTTGCACGTCGCCTTCTGCGTCTCCTCCCGCTCCTGGCGCAGCTGCGGCAGCTTCTGCTCCATCTGCGCGCGTGCGTCCTTCACCACGGGCGTCTGGTCCGCCAACACGGTCACGCCCTGCTCCAGGCAGCCCCATTCCGCCATCACGCCGTGGGACAGCGGGGCGTCCAGGTCGACGGACGCCATGTCGTGGTCCCCGTAACCGTCAGCCATCAGCCGAACGTGGCGCAGCACACCGGTGCGGCCGGTCGGCTCGATCCGCACCCGCTGACCGATGAGGTCCTTGGCGTTCTCGGCCGTGACCGACTGCTCTTCTCGCAGCTCCCGCTCCGCCTGCAGGATGCGCTCTCGGTTCCAGGAGCCGACCGGGCGGGTGGCGGTGCCGGACCGGACGGTATCCAGCCGATCGGGCTGGCCCAGTCGGGTCGCGATGAGGTGGTCGGTCCAGCCCCGGCTGTTCACCAGGTCGTACCGGTTCATGACATCCCAGGCCGCCGGAAACGCGGCGACCTTCCCAGCGTCGTCCACGGGGGCCTTGGAGCGGGGGGCATTCTTGGCGGCCGTACTGGCCTTCGCACGGGCGTTGAACTCGCCAGGGGGCGGGGCCCCAACCTCGTCCAGCAGCTTCGCCGGTTCGCCGGCGAGAGCCTGGTTCCGGGCTTCGGACTCATCGTCGTTAGCCATGTAATCCAGGGACTGGGCAATGGCCTCGAAGTAGTCCATCAGGTCACAGGCCTGGGTGGCAGTCAGCCGCACCTTGACCTTCCGCTTGCCCTTCGCGGAGTTCACGGCGGCGATCAGTCCCCGCTCCGACTGCCGATCGCTCTCGCTGCGGTACGACCGCTCCTCCAGGTACAGGTCCACCTGGTCGCGGGTCAGGACGACTTCCACGTCTTCCAGCGTCGGGATCTGGGTCTTCTCGGTGGCTGCGGGCGCCTCCAGCGTCAGCAGGACGTTGGTGATCTCTGCATGCGCTGGGGTGGCGGTGTCGTAGAACATCGCCCCGGCGGTGGCAGACAGCTCGGCGATCGGGTCGGTCACGGGGTTCCTTTGGGTCGGTGTGGGTGGGGCCGTTGGAAGGGTGAGGGGCTCGACCCGGGGCGGCCGGGCAGCGGGGTGCTTCCCATCTGACGTGTGCTTCGGGTGGCTGGCCGGAGCCCGGCGGGGTCTGCAGGGCTTCGCGTTGGAGTGGAGTTGTAGGAGGCGGCCGGTCGATGTCCGCAGGGCGGGCCGGCAGGCGCGAAGCGCAGTGCACCGGGTGGCTTCCCGGTCGCCTACGGGTGGTGGGGGGAACGGCACCCGCGCTGACACGAAGTCCGGCCGTGCAAGGCATGTGAGGCATCCAGTCGGCTCGAGCCGGCTGGACTCCGCTCTCCGGGCAGACTGCCCGGAGCGATCCCCTGACCCGGAAGGTAGCCATGCGCCACGTCCGGTCAAGCCCTCCGCCGAATCCGGGAACCTGCGGTGTTTGCGGCATGACGAAAGCCCGGACAGCGACGAACCCGGCGCCCCAGATCCAGTCCAGGGCGCCGGGCGGGCAAGAGGGTGGTGCTGACGATGGGCAGCGGTGGGAGCGGGAACGGCCGAGCCGCGGCTGCCTTGCTCTGCTGGCGGTGTGTGGCGCCGCGAGGCGGCCGGGCCCAGCTCTGCGGGCGCAGCGCGGGGTGTCCGTCCCCGGACCGGTCAGACCGCCACTATGGCGGCCGTCGGTGTTGCGCTCGGTTCGGTCGCCGTGCCAAGCGCTGTCCGTCGCCACACTGTGATGGTGCTCGGGTCCTCTCGGACCACGGTCCAACTGTCCGCTGCGAACACCTCGGCATGCGCGTCTGACAGGGCGGTCGCCAGCTCTCGTCCGGCCCTTTCCGCGTAGGCGGTGTCCGACGCGGTCACGCTCACCCGGTCGTGCAACGCGGCGAAGGCGGCGAACGGGGTGTTGTCAATGTTGACGGTGCCGTCTCGCAGGTGGGGCGGAAGCTGCGGGTGGACCCGGTGTCCGATCGTGCCATGTTCGGTGTTCTCACGGGAGAACCCTCGAGTCCACAGTAGGTCCCGTGCCGCCTGGCTCTGGGGGGTCTCCGGGCGTAGTCCGTCGCGATCCCCGATAGGCCGTTCTCCCTCGCGCACCAAAACGCCGTAGCCCGTGCCGTACAGGCTGGGCGCGTCCTCGTTGGCGTTCAGGCCTTGGGCGCGCAACGCGGCAACTGCGTCCCGGACTCGCTCCACCTGTGTCGCGTGGGAGAACGTCAGGGTGATGGCCTCCGATGCGATCGTGAGGCGGTACCGGTCCGGAATCTCCCAGTAGGGCGGGAGCACTCCGGCTCGGGACAGGCCGTGTGAGGGGAGGGCTTGTGCCACGTCCAGCGCAAGTTCGCACGGCTCGCCGGAGACGAGCAGGGACTGTACCCGCCTTGTGCGGGTCCGCGAGGACTCGGAGGACATCACCGAGAAGCCGACGTCCCGCAGTAGACCGGCGCATTCGTCGAGGAAGCGGTTGCGCATGTTCCGGACGATCCGGACGCGGCGGGCCGGCAGGCCGGCTTCGTCGGTGGCTCCGTCCTCGTACCACTCCACGATCACCTCCGCGCAGTGGTCGCGAGGGGTGGCGACGGCGCCGACCGTGCAACGCAGGTTCCTGGCCTGGTGGGCCTTCTCGGAGGCGAGGTCGGCGCGGGTCATCTGGGTGTCGGCCAGCACGTCGAGTATGGCTCGGACGGACGGGGAGACGGTGTGCTCGGGCAGGCATCCACGGACGACAGGTGATGAGGTGAGCATGAGTTCTCCAGTGTGAGAAAGAGTGGGAACGCAGCCGCGCCTGCTGGGAGGGGTGATGGCTGGCGTGTAGCGCTTGCTGCGGCGGGTCGGGACTGGGCGCAACGCCCGTCCGGGCTGGCGCGTAGACCTCGTCGGCGTAGTCGGCGCCCGGCGGAAGCGGGGCGACGGTAGCGGTTTCGCAGAGCTGAGCAAGCCTGGCAGCTACGACCGCACTGCCTTGGGCCGGGCCCGGGACGCCGGCGAGTGCGGCCTTCCGCCGCACCGGGTGGTCGGGCCTCGCGGTGGGCAATCCGGGACCTGCTCGGTGCCGGGATCGGAAGTGGGTGACGCTCCGTGGGCAGTCTGATCGGATTCGCTTCGGGCGTCCGATCGCCGTGGTCGTCCTTGTCTAGCGTGTGGTGGTGCCTCGGTTTGACCGTGTTCGGGGCGGTGCAGCTTCGACGTACTCGTTTTGTCGCGCTGGTCAGATGCGGAAGGTCGCCGAGCTGCCGACCAACGCCACGAGGGATTCCCTGGGTGGAGGATCAATGTGGATGAAGGCCCTTGGCGACACAGCGAGGTGGTGCCTCCGGCCGAAGGGACAGGTGATGTGCAGGACGTCGCCTACCGCTACTGAGCGGAGGTCGCGGGGCCACTCCACCCCCTTGTCGTCGACGCCCTGGCGGTTACCGATCTCGAAGGCTCGTTCGGCAGCGGGCAGCAGGCCCTGGGCCGTGACAGTGAGAATCAGCAGAGGGCTGCCGTCGGTCGGGCTGGCCACCGCCAGCTCGTGTCCCTTCTGGAAGCCGTCGAAGTTGACCCTCCTCCCGTCCGGGCCGAGGGCGACGTTCAGCAGGACCGCGACCTGGTAGGAACCTGGCTCAGGACAGACGAGGGCGAGGCTTGACGCGGCGCCGGGTATCCCCGCGCCGGGTCGGCGGGGTGCGGCCAGACGCAGCGCTGCCAGGTGTCGCCGGCAGGGGCGTTCCGGAGGGAGGCCACGCAGGCGGCGAGGGAGGTTGTCGGGGAAGGGTGGCACGGTGAACTCCACTTCAGGGAAGGTGATTTCTGGCCGGGAGGTGCTGTGTGGTTGCCGCTATTCGGAGTGCGGGCCGGCCTGCGGGCCTCCGGGTACCGGGGGGCGTGCTGGCGCCGGTATGCCGGGGTCTGAATCAGCGGGGCCCCGAAGCTCCCATAAGCCAGCTTCGGCCTCCGGGTAGCCGAGGTTCAACCGTTGCGCAACGTAAGGCCGGTTGATGGCCAGTCAAGAGCTTCCGCAAACGGGGTCGGTCGGTGGGCGCCGTACCGCACCCGCTCCCCCAGGCCGTGTGTAGCGGAGAGGAGCGGGCAGGCGGTGGCTGATCAGCTGGCTTCGGCCGCCGGGTGGACGGCCCAGGGCCCCGTGGTGGCAGGGTCCAGACGGACTCGCAGCGGGTCCTGGCCCGACACCGGGTTGCGCAGGGTGAGCTCGACGAACGCGGCTGGCAGGATCTGTTCGACAGCGATCACAGGTGAGTCCCGCACGTAGAGCCGCGGACGACCGACGTGGCAAGCATCGATGGGGTCGGCAAAGCCGGTGTAGGTGTTCTGGGGTTTGGTCCCTGCTGGTGCCGCGTTGTCCGGGATGAGTTGATCGGGCGTGGCGGTGGGGTGGTTCTGCAGCGATGCGACGATCCCGGCCACAAGGGGTGCAGGATCCGTGTCACCGGTGGTTCGACTGTCGTAGGCGAAGGCCAGGACTTCGCCGTCCCGGGCGTGAAGCAGGACCTGGTAGCCGTTGAGGTGGGCGTCGGGTCCGGAAGGCATCTCGGAGCGGGAGATAGCAAAGTAGATGCCGCCAGGTCCGGGGACGATGACCTGGTCGCCGGCGGCGGTGCCGTCGGAGAACTTGGCCTCCGCGGTGAGACCGGCTGCGCCGAGGGCAGCGAGCGTCTGTGTCAGGTGTGGGTGCGGGCGCTTGAGGTTCATGGATGGTGGTGCCCTTCCGGGGATGAGTCGGGAGCTGAGCGCCGGGTGACGTACGGGCCGCCGTGAGATTCCGTGTGGACGGGAGTGCTGCGCGGCCTCGCTGAGCAGCAGACGGTCCCTGTTTCCTGTGGCGCCTCGGCGCTCGGGCTGTGGCGCGGGGCGCACCATAGTGGTGTGCGGGAGCCGGTCAAGTCCGGAGGGCGATCTGGTTCCTGGTCCCGGGGTCTTGGAGAACCCGCGCTGGGCTGCGGCTTGGTGGGTGCCGGTTGACGTGCAGCCGGCAGCACCGTGGGTGGTGGTCGGGTTGGCACGGCGCCGCGTGGCGCGGGGCCGTGTGTTCGGCCGTCGTGGTGGCCTGACGGCCCTGCCGGTGAGGTCAGCGTCCGATCGAGTTCGCGTAGACGGCCAGTGCGCGACGGACAGCGGCCGTCCCGGTGTAGTCCGCGACCTTGGCGCCGCCGTCGTGGACGAGTTGGGCTCGCAGGATCCGGCCGCTGCGGGCGCCGACCGTGATCGTGCCGCACAGGGACTGCGTCCCGGCTTTGGCGTCGAGGTAGACGCGCCACGTACCGCGGTAGCGCTTGGAGCGTGTCGGGTGCAGGCCAGCCTGGGCCGCCAGGGCGATGACCTGTTGGGTGACGCGAGTCGCGTGGCCGGGTTCGGGCGCGGAAGATTGCCTGGCGGTGTTCGAGGATGCCCTGCCGGTGCCGTTGCAGTGGCCGCACCGGCCGTCCTGATCGAGATGGGCACGGCGGTAGGTACTAGCCTCGGCCTCGGCGAGTTGGCGCAGCCAGTCGGCGTGGCCGGGCTGCAGCTCGACGCGGTGCTGCTGCCCGCTCGCGGCGTCGGTGATGGTCAGTACTACAGCGCCGGTCGTGTCCTCAGGGTCGGACGGGTAGTCCTGGAAGAGCTCCCGGAGGGCGTTGGCGGCCCGGAACACCCGTTCGGTTGTCGTATTCATCTGCTTCTCCTTCCTCAGACCCGCTTCGGTGCCGGCCTGGTGGGACGTCGTGCCCGTCGGATACTCCGTGGGCTCCGGCCGCAACTCAGAGCGTGGCGGCGGTCCGCACAGTAGAGGGATCAGACGGGCGTTCAAGGAGGGTCATCGGTCGGCTTGGGAGGCGGCCCCGAACTGGCGCTACTGGGGGTGGCCAGCGTGTACGTGCCGGGGTGCCGTCCCCGGTTGCCGTGGCCGTGGCGGTGGGAACGATGCCGGGGGCTTGCTCATGGTCGTCAGGTCTGCTGCAGGAACGCCTACTTCCCAACACCTCTTGCATCTTTGGCCTGTGTTGGCGGATGGCGGGACGGCCTACGGATTCGGGGCTCTCCTGCGGCCGTTCTGACGGGCTGGTCGTTGGCGAGGAGTGTCTACCCGCCCGGGTGAGTTCGGCCGGGGCGGACTGCTTCGGTTTCGCCGAGCTGAGGGGCCAACGACGGCGTTGGGGGCGCCGCCTGGTCAGCGGCGCCCCGCGTTAGTGGGCCAGCTTGGGGATCAAAGCAACGGCAAGGTCCAGGCCGGTGGTCACGGTGAGTTGGAGACGGGCCCCGGGGGTTTCGCGCTGGGGAGCGGGAAGGTGAAGGCGCATTATGGGGGCGGTGTCGGCCAGCTGGCCGAGTACGGTGGTGTCGTAGGTATCGGTGCCGAGGCGAGCTTGATTGGTGAGAGGCCTCAGATTGGGATGGGCCGCGGCGATCCGCCGTCCGACAGGGCCGTGAACCGATCGGATCGTTCGCCAGGGACGCTGCCTTGGCGGGCTCAGGAACAGCGGGAGGACGCGCTCGGCTGCCGCCAGGGTCAACGGCGCGATGACGGTCACCGCGTGGCCGTCTCCACTAACGGTGGCGGATGCCGTAGCGTACCGGGAATGCGGCCAGCGGGCGTCGTCGCCCCGCCAAGTAAAGGCCCCGATGGCGGAATCGGGCACGGCCATGACGATGGCCTGCTGCGCCCGAATACGGCGACTGGCCCGCTGGATGTCGTTCTCGGCGCGAGCGGCTCGCTTGTCGAGGTCCGGCAGGACGGTGCACAGAGCTTCGGCTGCTAGCCTTTCCGGACCGGCTTGGGAGTTGGGCACGTAGACGTGGGCACCGATCGGAAACGGGCCACCGTTGTAACCGGCCACGATGACCGAGGTCCCGTCCTGGCCGACAAGGATCCGGCGGAAGCCGTCGGTCAGCGCCGAGGCCGGGTTGTTGTTGAAGACCACGTAGGGCTCCTTCTCGTGCGCCCAGGCTCGGGTCGCGATCGTGGGAAGTTCGGTGGCCATCTGTTGAGCGAGAACATCGAGCATGCGGGAATCTCTCCTCGGGATTGGTAGGGCGGGGGTTCACCGGAGGCACGCCGGGCCGCGCCGGGCCCGGCTCAATGCATGGGGGTCTGTGGCCGTTCCCGCCTGCCCAGTAGGGCGGGTATTTCCAGGCCAGAAGGCTCCTGATCCGCCCTCGGGTTGGTCATATGAGGGGTGTCCTACGGACCGCTGCGGCTGCCGCCGGTCAATGGGGCTGACGGTCCCGTATCTGTGGGACCGCTGCTTGTTGCGGCGACGGGTCGTCGGGTGACCGCCTCATGTGGGAGGAAGGTAGCTACCCGGGTCCGCGAGTCAACCCCCACCGGCCGGCACCGTGCAACGTCAGGTGAGCCGTTCCTCCTCCGCACGCAGCAGGGTGCGGACGGGGGTGGAGCCAGGCGCCTTCCGCCTCGTAGGGAGTCTGTCCGTCGGCCATGGCACGGATCAGGGGGATCTGCTCGGCGTAGATGCTCCCTGCACGGTCCAGGTCGGCGATCGCCCGGGCCAGCGGCCTCTGGACGACGACCGACCTTGGACGGCCGGTAGGCCCGAAATGCGGACGAGGCCTTGACGGTGCCAGATATGATGATCACCCTGGCGGCAGGAGCGCGCCGTACCTCGATTCGGGTGGTTCGGATGGAAACGTGGCAGAGCCTCTCGGGGATGGCGGCCCAGCGACTGGCGGCCGCGTCCTCCAGCGGCTGAGCGGCTGCTGGGTGCGCACGAAGCGCTGCCCGAGAACGAGCAGGCGTCCTTCACCCTGAGCCTGCGTCCGCTGCTGAACTCCGTCTGGGAGGGCGCGTTGGGCGACATGACGGCCTTCAAGGCCGTCAACCGGGCGATGACCGGCTACATGCTCAGCGAGTACTGCCACATCGACGGCCAGGACGGCCCTGACGACGCCGACGAGGACGCCGCATCGACTGTGCTGCTCGCGGCGGAAACCTACCTGTACGGACTTGCGGAGTTCGCCGTCTGGGCCAGCCGCCGCGCGGTGGAGGTCGTTCATCGGCGTGCCGAGCCCCACTCGCCCGAGCAGATCCTCGCGCACATCCACGACGGGGCGCACCTTCCGGACCTGGAGAACGCGCTGGTCCCGAATCTGCTCGCGGAACTCCGCCACCAGCTTCGCGACCTCGACCTGATCGCGGGCCGGGCTGAGGACATTCGACACTCCGAGCTTGGGCTTCCGATCGACGTCTCGGTCCGCCTACGCGTCGAGCTGTACGGTCCGCTCTCCGTGCGGGGCTGATCCGCCCGGGCCAGGTTCGCCAGGACGCCTTCGGGTCATGTGGCAACTGCCTCTGTCAGCTGGGCGGCTGTGGGAAAGGCGGTGCGCTCGTCGAACCGTTCGTGGTGCTGGAGGCAGTGCTGGAGCTGGCCGAGAAGTCGGCTGAAGAGATGGCGTTGGGCGTCGGCGTGCCAGTCTCCGTGTTCGCGGCGGGCTCGGTGGTGAGCGCCGGCACCTGGTGAGGCGGTGAGGGCGGAGAACGCCCAGAGGTAGCCGACGTGGTTGAGGCGGTCGTTCTTGACCATGCGTCGACCGATGTGGTTCATCTTCCCCGAGGCGCGGGCGACCGGTGCGGCCCCGGCGTAGGCCTTGAGGCCGCGGGTGTCGGCAAAGCGGGTGCGGTCGTCGCCAGCCTCCGCCAGGACGCGGGCCGCGAGCTGGGTACCCAAGCCAGGGAAGGACAGCAGGATCTCCGCATCAGGATGCTGAGGGAAGAGCTCCTCGACGGCCTGAGCGAGTTCGTCAGCGGCCTGGCAGATGGCGTCGAGCTGGTGCAGGAGGGCGCGCATCTGCTTGCCGAGGGCTTCCTCGACGAGCTGAGCCTGGACGACTTGGTGCGCGGCCCGGCCGGCAGGCGCCGCGGCCTCGCCGGGCGTCGGTCCTCATCGCGGCGGCTGTTGCCCCGGCACTGTCTGCTTGGGATATGAGGTGGCGTACGGTTTGCCGCAGCCGTGAGAGCTGTCGCTTGAGCGTCGCGCCGGGCATGGCGCCGTGCGGTCTGCTGGTCCATGGGGCTGGTGTCCGGACCGCCTCGGGTGGCTAGGGTTCGTCGTGCCAGAGTGCCTCGAGGTCGGTGAGCATGGCGTCTGTCGGGCCGGGCGTTCGTTCTTCGTCGACGGTGTCGAGGATCCGACCGACTCTGCCGATCTTCAGGTCGTGTTCGAGCCCGGCCAGGATCCGATGGTCGTTCAGCCGGTCCTGCAGCGATTGCTGCCGCGCCGTGCGTCGGCGGGCGGCCTGGTCCGCCAGGCCGCGAACATAGGTCTCTGGACCGATCACGCCTCTGTCCAGGTTCTGCTGGAGTTCCCGGTGTTCGGCTTCCTCGTTGGCCTGTTGCTGCTGGGCTGCAGCTTCCTGCCGGGCCTGGTCGAGTATCTGCTGTTCCCGGCGGAGTTGCTCGAGGCAACCGCTTTCGGGGTGTTGCGTCAGTGCGGCGAAGACCTGTTGCACTGCGTTGCCCATGAGGAGCCGTTCGTGCCAGCCAGACGCCCTGGTGGCGTAGAGGATGTCGCCGACGGCGGTGGAGAGCCAACTGTAAGTGGTGTCGCCGACGGTCGCACTGCCACTGGTGGGGTCACTCATGTCGGGCTCCAGGCGGTCGGGGCCGTCCCGGGTGCGGGTGGGCGGTCAGTTGGTGCAACTGCTGCGGCGGCCGTGGGCCGACGGCGCCGTCCAGGATCCCGCGCCCCGCGCCGGGTATCGAGGCCCGGCCGAGGCGCCTCCCGTTCCGCGGAAGGCACTCCAGAGAGATCCCGCGTGGCGAGATCGGCGGCCGCGCCGCGTCACGGCTCCGGGTGTGGGCTCAGCGTCGCCGGCGTCTGCCGTGCGGGGGGAACACGAAGGCGAGGACGACACCCGTCGCGACGACTGCGATCGGTGCGAGCACGTTCGGGAAGCTCGCTGCGGGGTTGCCCGTGTTCCAGAGGGCACCGGCTGTGAACATGCCCACGATGACCAGCAGGTGAGGACCGTATCGGATGACCTTGAGCGTGATCGGTGCCAACCAGCGCATGGTGTGGCCCCCCTTTCCGTTCGAAGGTCTACGGTAGCGCGGGTCGGGCTCCGCCGGTGAGGTGTCCTATCCGTCGGCGGACTGCGAGGACGGTGGCGTTGGTCTCGGGGGTGGGGGCGATGGCGAGGAGCATCGCCAGGAGCGGCTGTCCGCAGGCGATGGCCTCGGTGTCGGGGACGTCTCTCCAGGAGGCGGCGGCTTGGCGGGCGCTGGTTCGTGCGGGCCTGCTTTCAGGTCCTGTGGTCTTCGCCCATCCCTCGGCGATGTAGGTCCACAGCTCTGCGGCGTAGCGGTAGTCGCCCGTCATCCACGCGAGGTCGGCTCGTACCCCGGCTGTGGTGAGCGTGGCGGGGTGGCGCTCTCCGTGAGAAGTCGTCAGGTCGGCGAGGATGCGGTCGGCTCTGGCGGCGGCTTGGGCGAAGTCGTGGGCGCGGCCTGCCTCGTACACCGCTTGCAGGGCCTGGTCGGGTTCGGGGGGTGTCCGTCGCTGGTCGGCTAGGGGTGCGGTGGAGGGGGCGGGTGGGGAGAGTGGCTCTCCTGGGGCCAGGAGGTTGGTGCTCCCGTCCGGGTTGATCTGCAGTCTGAGGTGCTGTTCGGTGCGGGTGTCGTGGATGTCCGCCGCGAGGGGGGCTCCTGAGCCTGCCGCGTCGAGGGTGAGTTGCTGCAGGACGGCGTGTTCCGGGTCGATGCCGGGCGGGACGTGGAGGGGTTCGCCGTTGATGAGGGCGGTGGCGTCCGGGCTGATGCGCACCTGGGTGTCGGTCACGTCGTGCCTCCGGGGACAGGAAGGGTACTGGCGCCGCTGGCGGACGGGAAGGCCGGTGCGGCCCAGCCGCGGTAGCGCATTCGCCAGGTTCCGTTGGTGACGTCGGACCGGGGCCGGATGCCGATCGTGCCGTAGCCGGCGATGTCGGTGCTGGCGACCATGTCGCCCCCGAGGTAGAGGGCGACGTGGCCGTATTCACTGCCACTGTCGTAGAAGAGGAGTGCGCCGGCGGGTGGTGAGTTGTCCCCGGGGTGGGCGTCGCCGCTGGCGACGAGGCGTTGCCAGTGCACGTTGGCGGAGTCTGACCCGGAGGATCCCCAACCGTAGGTTTGCGCCACGAAGTTGTCGCAATGGTTATGGAAGTCGGATCGGCCGCTAGCCGTGCCTGCTCGCGCGGCCGCGATGGCCTGGGTGGCGGTTCGAGGGTTCTTGGCGGTGAAGTCCGCGGCGGGGTCCGCTGCTGTGTCCGTACTCGAGGAGGGTTGGCAGCCGGCGAACACCGAGGTGACGGCGGCGGTCCCCCAGGTGGTGCTGACAAGTCCGCCGGCGCTCTGTTCCCACTTGGCGTAGGCATCGGGAAACCCGGAGCCCTGTACGGCCTGAGCGACCTGGGTCAGCGGCCGTGTCTGCCAGTTGTTGGTCTTGATGAGGCTGTCGTAGAACTTGTTCGAGGCGTACACCGGGTCGGTGATCTGGGCCGTGGTTCCCCAACCCTGGCTGGGCCGCTGTTGGAAGAGCCCGATGCTGTCCCGGTCACCGTGGTCGAGGTTCTCCAGCGTCGACTCCTGCATCGCGGTGGCGACGGCGATGACCGCCGCTCGGGGGCTGAGCCCACGGGTCCGTGCGACGTTGGTGATCGTGGACGCGTTGCGGACTTGCCGCTCACTCCAGGAGGGGTTCTGCTGCGGGCCCTGGGGACTGATCGGTACGACGACCGCGGCGCCGTCCTGCCCGACGGGCGGCTCCCATCCGGTGGCGGAGACCGATGTGCCCGCGCCCTGGGCGCCGCTGCCGACGGACGCGAGGGAGCCGGTACAGGTCACGGCGTTGGCATTGGCGCTGGCTCCACCCATACCTCCAAGGAAGACCAACAACAGGCCTGACATTGCCACGGGCACGACAGCGAGCATCGAGGCGCTCTTCTTCACCGCCTCACTCTGTCTTGCGAATCCGCGCAGGTCTCAGGGAGTTCGGCGTAGTTTCCGGGGACCGGGATTTCCATGCCAGAGTTCCCGCCCTGCGGATTCCACGGCGCCTCCCGTCAATCCGGCATGCCATCAGACGGCCTGAGCGCGTGTAATGGCGGGGCCAGGCACGTTGGCTGTGAGGTCCGGGGCATCGGCCAGGGTTCGGCAGGCGTTTCGGTGGCTTCCGAGTCGGCTGGACCGGGAATGTGTGCCTGATCTCCCTGCCTGGCGACCTGCCTCTTTTCTGAGGCGCTGATCTTTCATCAGGGGATCTCCCGCGCAGCGCGGGAGGCAGGGGAACAGGGTGGGCATATGGGACTGCAGGACGTCAGCCTCGCGGCTGACCCGCCACCGAAGCACGGCGGGACGGTGGACGGCCTGGTCACCGGGCTGGCCCCGGACTGGGGCCCGTTCGCATCAGTCGGCACAACGGCACGAACGGTCATCCAGGCCATCATGGCGGCGGTGATTCTGATCCTTCTGGGGCGGGCCCTGATCGGCGTGATCCACCTGAAGGTCGGGAACTCTCAGCATGACACGGTCCAGGTCAAGCAGGGGCAAAAGGAGCTCGCGGGAAGTCTTATCGCCGCATTCATTGTGGCGTCCATCGGAACACTGTTCACCATTGTTTACGGAATGGGCATCTGATGCCCCGCCGCACTCCTGCCGCCAACGATGGCGGTACACGCGTGCTGCGCGACGAACAGCCTCCGCCGAAGGCGCCGACCCCGTTTCGGGGTCCCTTGATGATTCTCGGGGCGATCCTACTTTCGGTGGTTCTGGGGGCCATTTTGATAGGCCGTGGCCAGGGCGGCTCCGGCGGCACTGCGGACAACCCGACGCCTTCCGGAAAAGCGAGCGAGGCGGCGGGTGGTTCGAGCTTGGCCGGGGCCGGCGCAACCGGCCAAGCAGCCGCGTCAAGGCTGGTCGAAGGTGTCCCGGTCGGCTACAGCAACTCACGGGAAGGGGCGGTTGCCGCGGCGGTCAACTATGAGATCGCGCGGTCGAGCACGCGCTATCTCACTGACTCCACGGCCCGTGAGCGCATCCTCAACACGATCATGGCGTCCGATGCCGCGGCCGGCCAGATCAAGGACGACAACGCCGCTGCTGCCCGGTTCTCCTCGGCCCTGGGGCTGACGGCCGACACCGCCGACAAACTGATCGCGCGGGCGTCCGCCCTCGGGTCCAGGGTCGTCAGCTACTCGCCCCAGGTGGCCACGGTCAGTGTCTGGATGAGCGGCATCGTCGGCTTGCCGACGGCCAATGCCCCGGTCCCCGTCTCGGCTTCCTGGACGACCTACACGATCGCCCTCGTCTGGCACGACGGCGACTGGAAGGCGTCGTCGATCTCGGTCACGCCCGGTCCGACCCCGCTGCAGTCGACCGGCCAGCAGCCCACCTCGGTGGACGTCTTCTCCTCAACGGACAAGGATTTCGATGCGCCTCCCTACGTGGGCTGACACACCGCTGCGCCGCGGCGTACTCGCGCTGGGCTGCGCCCTTGCTGCGATGACGACCGTCATCGCAGCCCCGCCTGCCCAGGCCAATGGCATCTCCGACGCCCTCTGCAAGGTCCCCTTCGCGGATGTGGTGTGCGGCGCCGTCGAGGGCGCCAAAGAGATCGTCGACTTCGCCAAGGATCCGCTCGGCTATGTCGCCAAAACGATTTCCAATTCCGTCGTCAGCGCCATGACCTCTTTGACCGAGGACCTCACACGCTGATGGGTATCACCCAGATCGACTGGAGCAACGCCGGCTTCATCCGGACTTACACCATGGCCTTCGGCGCCTCGGTCTTCCTGACTGTCGTGCTCTGGCTCGTGGCCGTCGCGAAGCGGGCGTTCCAAGGCGTCGATCCCCTGCGGGCGCTGGGCGAATCCATCGGATACCTCCTGCTGTCCGTCATGACGTCCGCCTTCGCTCCGCTGGGCATCGCCTACATGACCCAGGTCTTCGACGGCATCGCGGACGCGATGCTGGCACCTGTCGGCTGGGACCTGGTGAAGATCGGGGCGGTGCTCGGAGGCATGCTCGCCATCCTGTGTTTCATTCCGGGGGGCGCGGTCATCGTCATCGCAGTCGGTTTCTTCCTGCTGATGGCGATCCTTGGTGTCTGGCTCGAGCTCATCGTCCGCAACGCCCTCATCTACACCGGTCTGGTCTTTGGCCCCACCGTCTTCGCCGGGCTGGTCGACAGGGACCTCTGGGGCCACAGCAAGCGGTGGTTCGGGATCCTCGCAGGGATCATCGCCTCGAAGTATGTGACCTTCACGACCCTGGCCCTCGCCAGTGCGCTGCTGGCCGAGCAGAAGAGCGACAAGGCCAGTATCGCCCAGGCGTTCGGAACCATCCTGACGGCACTGGCCCTTCTGTTCCTGGCCCTGTACCTCCCCTTCCAGGTCGCCAGGTTCGTGCCGATCCTCGGCGACCAGGTCCAGGACGTCTTCAATTCGCGCAAGCAGATGGAGGGCGGCCTCTCCAACGCTGCGCAGTCCGCCAGGTCTAGCTTCGGTGAGATCAAGTCCAAACTCGGAGGCTCCTCCGACGACGACAGTGAGGCCGGTTTCGGCGACGGGGCCGAGGGCGCCGCCGCCGCTGTCGGCGGCGAGGCGGCACCGGGCGGCGGTCTAGCGAGGGCTGCCGGGGATGGCGGGCAGGAGGTCGAGGCCGCCGCGATGCGCGGGGTGGACGGAGCCACCGCCGCAACTGAGCAGGATGACAGCCAAGGCGACGAGACGGCCGCCGTCGACGGTGCTGCAGGCTCGCCCGACCAGACCCAGGGCACTGACGGTCAGACGCAGAACGTGGACGAGCAGGCACAGCCCGGCTCGGCCGACGTGCCGCAGGCCGAGGACCCGCAGCAGGACCCCGTCGCCGGTGCGGCTTCGCCTGACGACGGCCCGGGCGCAGGCCCGTCGGAGTCTGTGGGGGGTGGGAGCTTGTCGGGCGGCACCGCCTCGGGTCCCGCCCGATTCGGTGAGGATCCGGCGCCGCTCGCCGACGCGGCCCTGTCAGTTTCGACGGCGCCAGCCGAGACCTTCTCGGATGGCAGTCCGGTGGAGGAGCCCCCCTACGACGGTGAGTGAGCCAGGAGCCGGCCAGCAGAAAACACACCCGCCATCCTTCAGGAGTGACGATGCCACGAACCTTCCTCTTTCCCCGCCCTCGGCCGCGCGGGCTGCTGGGCCGCCGTCTCGAGATGGACGAGCAGGTGGTGCTCGCCGCCGGTGTGCTGGGCGGGCTGCTGTTTCTCTGGGTGGCGCCCGGCATTCCGCTCAAGCTGCTGGGCTTCGCCGTGACGGCGGGAATCTGCGGGTGGGCGACGCTGGCCCCGTGGCAGGGCCGGACTTTTCTGAAGTGGTTCGAAATCCGGCGCACGCACCGCCGGTTGCTGCGTGATGGGCGCCTGCTCTACAGGTCCGTCGCACCGAAGGTAGGCCGGCACGGGGACGGCAGCCCGATGAAGGTGGCACCGCCGCCGGGTATCCCGGACGTGGAGTGGATCCGCGCCCGCACCGCCTACGGGGACCTGGCGATCCTGCTGCAGACCGACGAGGCGATGTTCACGGCAGCGATCGAGGTTGAGGGTCAGAAGAACTTCGGCGGCCTGGATGCGGAGGACAAGGAGGCACTGGTCGGCGCGTGGGAGTTCCTGCTGAAGTCGAACGCCGACTCCGTCGGGCGCATACGCCGACTGCAATGGGTCAGCCGGGTGGTGCCGACCGATCCGAACGCCCATGCCCGAGACGCCCATGCCCGACGCGACCCGTCCGCCCCGCAGTGGCTCCACGACTCCTACGACCAGTTGCTGCGCATGGTGGCGATCTCCGCCGAGGACCGGCGTCTGCTGATCGTCGTGGGGATCCCCTACGACGCGGAACTGGTCGCGGAGGCCCTGCGGTACCGCACTCTGCACGAGGGCTTCGGGATCGTGCTCGGCAAGGAGCTCGAGGAGTTCATCCGGCGGCTCGGTCTCGCGCAGTTGCGGTGGGTGCGCAACCTGGATGAACCGTCGCTGGCCAGTTGGTTCCACCACAGTTACGACCCGAGTCACTGGATCAACGACACCCGGGGCATGGACCGAGCGACGGCGTGGCCATCAGAGGTCGACGCGCGGGATCCGGCCGTGATGCTTTCCCGCAGCTGGGAGGGCACCGAAGCCTGGCACAGCGTCACCGCCTGGTGGAAGCAGCTTCCCGTGTTGCCGGTCGGTGTCAACTTCCTGGCGCCGCTACTGCTGTATGTCCAGGATGTCATTTTCACGGTCTCCGTAACGATGGACCTGGTCACCAGTGACGAAGCGCTGCGTGAGGCGATGGCGGACGTCACCAACGAGATCGGGCAAGCGGACAGCAAGGCCGGCAAGGTCAACGACCCGCGGGAGTCCAAGGACCGGCGTACCGCCACGGCCACGATGCACGACATAGCCAACGGTGCCGCCGGCGTTCGCCTTGCCGGATGGGTGACCGTCACCGCGCCGAACGCGGAGAAGCTGCGCCAGCACCGCGACCTGCTGCGGGCCCAGGCCACCCGCGCCAACCTCAGCCTGGAGTGGTGCGATCACGAGCACTTCCGGGCCCACGCGAACACGCTGCCGCTGGCGGGCGGCCTGCTGAAGGGCTGAGGGGATGCTGGAGATGCTCCGGCCCCAGCGGCAGACCCGCCGCAGGGCTCTGCGGACGACCACGGCGCAGGCCTGTGGTCTGTACCCGGCGGTCGGCGCGCCGACAGGCGACCCGCGCGGGGTGATCGTCGGGCGGGAGATGTACTCCGGAAAGGCGTTCATCTACGACCCGTTCGTGTTGTATGACCCTTCGGCGCGCGAGCGGCTGCCCAGTGGCCACATCCTCATCTTGGGCAAGAGCGGCTACGGCAAGAGCGCCCTGGAGAAGTGCTACGTGCTGCGTCAGTTGCGCTTCCAGGACCGGGCCTTCGCCGTCCTGGACGCGCAGGGCGAGGACGGGGTCGGCGAGTGGGACCCGATCGCCCGGGCGCTGGGCATTGTGCCGATCCGGCTGGTCTACGGTGGTGGTGGCGAGGCCGGGGCGGTGCGGATCAACCCGCTCGATCGCCGCATCCCCTCCGAGCACCAGTTCAAGATCCTCTGCTCGATGATCGAGATCATCGACGGGGAGATGACCGCGGAGACCCGCTTCGCCCTCTCCATAGCCCACCAGGCGGCCGTCGCCACGGCGGCAACCGCAGACCGGGTGCCTGTGCTCTCGGACGTGCTGAACGCGCTCACCGCCCCGGAGCCCGCCGAGCTCGGGAGAAAGACCGTGCCCGCGGCGGAGCTCGGACGCTGGGGACGCCCCGCGTCACTGGTCATGGATGAGCTGTGCTCCCCCTCCCGTGACCTGGCCGGCCTGTTCGACGGGCCGACGACCGACGGCATCGATCTCGACGCACGGCTCATCGTCTTCGACCTGACCCGTCTTCCACGCGAGGGCGTGGCGATGCCACTGCTGATGTCCGTGATCGGGCCGTGGCTGCGGTTCGGCTGGATCCGCCCGGGCGACCGAATCAAGCGCACCTTGATCGTCGAGGAGGCCTGGCACATCCTCAGCCACCGGCCGGTGGCCCGCCTCTTCGAAGAGTTCGTCCGCTACGGCCGCCGCCTGGGACTGTCGTTCGTGGGAGTGATCCACCACCTCAGCGACGTGGACGTCGACGAATCCCCCGAGGCGATGGCCATCCTCAAACTCACCGCCACCCGGGTGATCTACCACCTCGACAAGTCCGACGCGGACGCGACCGCCGACTACCTGCAGCTCCCCGTCTGGGCCCGGGAGGCCATCGTCGACGGCGCCAACGTCTGCGCGCCCGGCCGAGCGGTCTGGCAGGTCGGCGGACGAATATCCCTGGTCCAGCACATCCGCTCCACCACCGAGGTCCGGCTCACGAACACCAACAGTCGGATGAGCGAGAAACGCCGTGAGTTCACCAACGGCTCAGAGGCGCCCCTCATCGCCCTCCACAAGGGCCGCGCCGCATGAGCATGAACAAAGTGGCCTCCCCGATCACAGCCACGCGACTGCGCCTGGGCCGGGACACCTGGTGGATCAGCCTCATCATCGGACTCGTCGTCCTGTCCGCCCTCACCTGGCTTGCCGCGTTCCTGTCCGGCATCCCTGCCCACCACCGACCGGCCCGGATTGCCTGGACCCAAGCGGGCGCAGCGTCGGCCGGGGTGTTCATCCACTTCGCCGAGCCGGCGGCGGCCTTTCCCGCAGGCTCGGGTGTGGGCGGACCGGTCCCCTTCTGGGGGCTGTTCGCCGGCGAGTGTGCCGGCGCCTTCTATATCGCCAAGGCCCTGTGGCTGCGCTGGCAGCGGCGCCTGGCCGACGGATCGGACGGCCTGGCAACCCGTAAACAGCTCGAGACCGCCATGGGCGAGACGAAGGCACTGAGCCGGGTGCCGTCGCTGCGCCCGAGCCTGTCGAAGGCGGCGGCCGGCACGGTAGACGTGCGTGAGGTCGCAGTGTTCTGCGGGACCGCCGACCCGGCGCAGATTCCGCTGTGGCTGACGATCGAGGAGAGCCTGCTGATCATCGCGCCGCCGCGCGAGGGCAAGACCAGTCAGTTCATCCTGCCCGCGGTTCTGGACTTCCAGGGCACCGTTCTCGCGACCTCCAGCAAGACTGATGTCCTCTTCTCGGCTGCGAAGCTGCGTGAGCGCCATGGCAAGGTCATGGCCTTGGACGCCACGGGCCTGTCCGGTTGGCCTTACCAGCTCGCGTGGCCGCTGACCGACGGCTGCGAGGACTTCCAGATCGCCCGACGCCGTGCCGAAACCCTGACAGCCTCCACCAAGAGTGATGAGGGCACCAAAAACGGCGGCTACTTCGTGATGAACGCGAAGATGCTCATCACGTGCTGGCTGCATGCGGCCGCCCTCGACGGGCGCAGTGCGCTGGACATCCTGAGGTGGGCGACCTCGCCAGCGGAGCGGGAGGCGGTGGACATCCTCGCCCGGCGGGGAAAGGTGGCACTCTCGCGGGCGCTGGCGGCCCAGCACGCGGCAGCGCCGGAGGAGCGCAGTGCGTCGTGGCGCACCGCCGAGCAGAGCTTCCTCGCGCTGTACGACGAGCGGGTCGCCGGGATCTTCGCGCCGCGGGAGAGCAACTTCGACATCGAGGCGTGGTTGCGCGGTGGGGGCACCCTGTTCCTGATCGGGGATGAGGAGGAAGGCAGCGCGCTGGCGCCGGTCCTGGCGACGTTCGTGCAGGCGATCCTTGACACGGCGAAGAAGGTCGCCGCCCGGATGCCCAACGGCCGGCTCGATCCTCCGCTGGGGTGTTTCCTGGACGAGCTCGCGAATGTGGCGCCGCTCCCGCAGATCCCGAGCTTCATGTCCGTCAGCGGCTCCCAGAACATCTTCGTTGCGGCGGTGTTGCAGAACCTCGCGCAGGCGGAGGAGCGGTGGGGGCAGACGGGTGTGCGCAAGCTGTTCGGCGCCGCCACCGCCAAGATCATCCTCGGTGGTGTCTCCGACGAGCAGGAGCTCAAGGCATACTCCGCGCTCGTGGGAGAGTTCGACGAGGACACCGAGTCCGTTTCCGACGACGGTGACCGGGTGTCCTCCTCGTTGTCCGTCCGGCGCCGGGCCGCGCTGGAGCCCAGTGACATCCGCATGCTCGAGGAGCGGACGGGTCTGCTGGTTCATCGACGTACCCCGGCGACGAGGGTGCGGTTCGTGCGGGCCCACGAGGGCCCGCGGGCCGCCGAGATCGCCGCGGCCACCAAGGAAGCACTCGCCATGGTCAACCCGGAGGTGGACGCAGGTGCCTGACGCGTTCGACCCGCTGTTTGACGAACTCGCTTCGATCAACGCCGAGCTGGCGTCGGTCGCGGTCCGCCTGGCCGCACTGGAGGAACGTCAGCCCGCGGCCGGCGGCTCCGGTGGAGGCAGCGAAGGTCACGGGCCGTCCGACCGGGCCCCCGGCGTGCCGGTGCTGTGGCGGTCGATGGACGACGAGCAGGCGGCTGCTCTGTGGCCGGAGTTCGTGGACTGGGTCCTGTGGCTTTCCGACGCCTACGAGCTGACGACCGAGCAACTACCCCGGCAGTGCTGGTGGCAGCACGCATCCGTCGTCGAGGAACTGACCGCCCTGTGGACATCGCACTCCTCCGCATACGACTCGGAGGAGGACGTCGGCGCCTCCCCCTACCTGTGGCAGGACGCCCTGGCCAGGGCAGTCGAGCGGATCAACCGCAACTGGCTCGGCGGGTGCGTCAACGGCTTCCACGAACCGAAGTCGCGCGTCCCCTTCAGCGCTGACGCCGCCTACCGCGAGGAACTTCTGGAAGCCGGGCCGCCCCGTGAGACTGAGCCCGAAAAGCCGGTCGAACCGGTGGAACCGCCGCCCACGGACCCAGGCGAACCGCAGCCATAGGGCGGGTTGAGGCCGACCCGTCGTGGGCCAACGTCTGTTCCTTGGGCGCGACGTTCTTCGCCACACGCCCCCGCCGCCCATGACACCGTCACCTACCCGAGCATGAACCGGCCTCTGAGGGCACGGCCAGCGTCAAGAGCGTGCGGAGACCGGAGACAGGGATCGGGACGTCCTGGGCACAGTGCTCACGTCCCCTTGCCGAGGTGGTGCGGTCCGGAGAGCGGTACGGCGGGGACACTGCCCGGGCTCGGTGCCCCGGGTCGGTCCGGGGTGCCGGTCGGGTGGCACGATGAACCGGTGCGTCCATTTCCCCTACCTGTGCTCTGGCTGCGCGGTGTCGCCGCCAATCCGGCGGCCCCGTCCGAGGTGCTGCTGCGCCTGCTGTCGGCACGGGTGCGCGCCGTGTGGCCCGTCCGGTGCGCTGACCGGGCGCTGCCCGCCGAGGTCGTCGAGGCCGCCCTCACGCATCCCGAGCCGGCAGCCCGCCGGGCCTTCGCCCGGAACCGGCACGCCGCTGCGGATCTCCGTGGACGGCTCGCCCAGGACCCCGACACCCTCGTGCGCGCGGCCCTCGCCGCAGGCCCGCGCCCGCGCCTGGGAACGGCCGAGGCGCTGCCCGACGAGGCCTTGGAGACCTTGCTGACCGCATGGGATGAGGAAGGCGAGGAGCAGCTGCTGACGGCGGACGAGATCAGGTCCGAGCTTGAATTCTCCGGGAGATCCCACAGTCGTTTCGCCGTGGCCTGGCCGGTCATCCGAACCCGGAGCTGCGGGCGGGGGCCCTCGCCCTGTGGCCGATGCTCACCCCAGCGGAACGTGGCGCGCTGCTGGCCGACCCGGTCACCGGGGTCGCCGAGGCGGCACGCGAGCGAAACCGGATCCTGGACCCGGAGGCGATGCGGGCCGAACTCCCCGACCACGACAGCCACCACCGCAACCAGCTGCTCACCATCTACGCCGTCTCTGTCACCGTGGCCGAGCGGTGCCTCGCCGAGCGGCGTGACCTTCGGCCGCTGGCCCACAACCACCACACCCCCGCCGCGATCGTCGCGCGGCTCGCCCGCGATGGTGACCCGAAAGTACGCGAGCAAGTCTCGGCGAGGGCTGGCATCCTGCCTGCGACCGTACTGACGGAACTCGCCCAGGATCCGGACAGCACCGTTCCCTCCCGCGCCCTGCTCCACCCGCTGCCGCGGACCTGGCCGCAGTGCGCCGCCATCGACCGGGTCCTCGGCCACACGGCCGACTGCATCGGCCGGGCCAGCGAGATGTTCCTGGAACCGCAGACGCACTGGTACCAGGAATGCGCTCGCTCCGACGAACCCGTACTGCGCCGGGTGGCCGCGACCTGCGCGCGGCTGCCGCAGGAAGCGGTGCGGCGCCTGGCCGGCGATCCCGATCCGCAGGTGCGCCACCTGCTCGCCCTCAACCACCCGCTGGCGCCGGGCCCGATCGTCCTCGGCGCCTTCCTCGCCCTGCCGTCTCAACGTGCGTACCTGCTGACCCTGCAGCGGCTTCCGCGAACCGGGCTGGACCATCTCCTCAGCCACCCCGACCCGCAGGTCCGCGCCTTGGCTGCCGCCGACCACAGGCTCCGTCTACCTCCTGTAGGCCTGCTGCGCGATGCGGACATGCGAGTCCGACGGGCCGCGGCCTCGAATCCGCGACTTCCCCTCGACCTGGTCGAAACCCTCCTGGACGACCCGGAGCTCGCCGAAGGAGCGGCCGCCAATCCGACCCTTCCCCCCGAACGCCTCCACGAACTCCTCGACCGCAGCGGGTCGGTGGGACGTGACCGTTAAACCGCCGCCAGGGACTGGGCTGGACAAGGCCACTGGGGTCACACGGGGTCGCTGCCCAGGGGCCTCGACCGGCTGACCTTGTCTGCGGCGGTGGTGCTGCGATGGAGTTGCGAGAGGCCAAGCCGAGCAACCGATCCAGTCGATTCTGGCGGAGATGCCGAGAGCGAAACCTCGATGAGACCCAGACGACGCCCGCAAAATGATCTTGAGGGAGCAGGGAAAGATCACCCCGCCGGTTGTTTCGGCTGGCCATCGTGGCGGTGGCGCCGTGGCTGGCGGAAGCCGTGGCCGCGTCCCCGGATAGGGCGTGTCTGAGGCTCCCTTCCTGGCCTGGTGGGGTCCGGTACTGACGACTGCGGCTGGGCGTGTCACCACTGATGGCGTGCCCAGCCGTTGCGGGCCCTTCGCCCCAGGTACCGTCAATGACCCAGATCCACGGCCGGTGTAGCCGCCCTTCCAGGAGCCAAAGTCTGGCGCAGGCAAGTACCCACAGCGGGCTAGTGCGGCTGTCGACGATCGCGGAGTTTCGCGATCGTTCACACAGCCCAACGATCCGGTGATCCAGGAGAAGAGCGCTATCCCATTTCGCACCTTTCCTCCTCTCTTCGGTCACCGCGCGGAGTGGCGCGCCTGTGGTGCCACGTCTCCGCCTGCTGTCGCTCCGCGAGTCGTGCCCGGGTGTTACGGGGCCTCAGGCCTGGGCCGTTGGACTCGACGGCGATGCGATGCTCGAGCTCGGCCGTGGTCTCACGCAGTTGGGCGGCCACGAGGTCCAACTGCTCCTGCTGTCGCTGCATCTCGGCCGGCTCGCTGGTCCCCTCAGGCCGGGTGAGCATCCGGATCAAGTCTCTGCGTTGTTGGAGCAGGGCAGCCACCAGCCGGGCTCGCTCCTCACTGAGGTCGCGGGTGCTTGTCTGCCGTGCCATGGAACAGTTCTCCTTCCACCTCTGGTCCGTCACGCTGGGCCGCGACGTCCGGCAGCGGGCGGTTGCGGGCGGTGGTGTTGCTGCTGCGCTGGCCGCGCTGCGGCCTTGCCTTGGTGTTTGCCCGCCTTGACGGCCTGCCCGCGGCCCGGTGTGGCTCCGCTTGGTACGGCGCCTTGGAGGGCTCCTTCAACAAGTTGTCCGAGTACCTCAGCGTCTGCTTCGGCAGCCGACGGGTTCGTCGCGACGGCCCGCAGGGAGGCCAGGAACGCGGGTGCGGCGGCCTTGTTCTGGGTGTTAACGCGGGCGGTCCTGACGGTGGCGGAGCCAAGGGATTCCAGCAGGCTCTGGGTGATCTTGCCCTGCGGGGTGTTCAGTCCTGCGCGACGAAGTTGCTCCCGGGCAAAGACGCTCAGGGTGGACCGGAATTGTTCGGGCGACAGTTTGGTCAGTACCGCCGCTGAGAAGGGTAGCTGCTGGGGACGTGGCTGGGGTGCATTGGCGGCGAGCTGCTGTTCGAGCACGGAGAGTTGGTCGGGTCCGAGTAGCGTGGGGCGCAGGGCGGGTTGTTGCCCGCCGGCGGCGGGGATGGGCCCGACGACGCCGAGGTTGTCGAGGGCTCGTAGGGTGCGTTCGGCGTCGCTGTAGCTGAGGTCGAGCCGGTGCCTGAGCAGGAGCGGGGAGGCGGGTACGCCTTCGACGACGATGCGGGCGGCAGCGCGGATGCTCTCCGGGGACATGGCGTTGCTGTCGGGGAGGGCCTGGGGTCGGCCGGTGATCTCCCGCCGCAGTCCTTGTGCGACGTCCTTGAACAGTTGGGCCGTCTCGGGACTGGTGCGTTCGAGTTGGCCGGCCCGGGTGTCCAGGTGCTGTGCAAGGTCGGCACGGGCGGTGATGGGGTTCGGAGTGGGCCGGGCCCCCGCGACTAGTTCGGAGGGTTCTCGGAGGCCGGCGAATTCGGGTAGGGGCAGTTGGCTCTGTCCGACCTTGTCGGCCGTGCCGCTGGCCCGTGCGTGTTCCTGGGCCAGGGTCTCCTCGTGGTGGGTGTTCAGGATCCAGCGCTCTTGGAGAGCGAACCGTTGATGAGGGGCAAGGTCCGGCTTGTGGAGGTCCCGGAGAATCGTGCGCCTCTCTGTGCGCAGCGTCTGGGAGGCACGGGAGCGGCTGTGGAAGGAGGTGTCGTCGTAGTAGCCCTCGGGCTGGACTCGGTCGGGCGGCAGGGTCCCTCGCAGGTGCTCGCGGTGCTCTTCGAGGCGGTGGCGGGCGTTGCGGGCGAGTTCGTCGATGTGGGTGGGCGGTTTGTCGTTGCCGGTTCGGCGGCTGGTGAAGTCGCTGAGGAGGTCGCTGGTCTTTTCGACGGCGCGTAGCCAGAGGGTTTTGAAGAGTCCGACGGAGCGCAGGTCGGTTGCGAACCGGTCTCCGCTGTCTGCGGCGGCCTGGAGGGCGTCGGACATGCGGTTCCAGAGGGACATGATCCCGTTCCAGCCGCGGTTTCCGGTCCTGCCGAGGCGCTGGTCCACGTTCGCCAGCCAGGTGCCGATTTCTCTGGTGGTGCGCTGCAGCCAGGTGAGGCCTTGGTTGTCGGCCGGCTTGGTGGCGGGGGGCTCGGCTGGTTGGTTCGCTGGCGTGGCCTGGGGCGGGGGTGTCGTGTTGGTGGTCTGCTGGCGTGGGGTGCGCATCTCTTTGGCGAATGCCTGGAGGTCTGCTTCGATGCCGGCTTGTTCCTGGGCGGTTTGCGGTGAGAGCTGGCGTCCGAGGACGCGGGCCCGCAGTGCGTCGGCGGTGCGGTAGAGGTTGCGTAGGGCGGCCCAGGCCGGGGAGTCGCTGTGGCCGCGGGATGCGAGGGTGTTGGCGAGGCTGAATGCGGCGGTGGCGATGCCTTGGGCGCCGTAGGCGGTGATGGCCCGGGCCAGCTGTTGGAGTCGGGCATCGTCGGGAGTTCTCTGGAGGTGCTCGTTGAGTGTCGACCAGGCGTCGAGGGCGGCGGCTTGGATGTTTTGGATCTTCAGCCATTCGGGCATGCTCAGGTACCAGGCGGCCGCGCGGGCTGCGGAGCGGATTGCCTCGTCCAGGCTCGCGGGGCTTTCCGGGCGGGCGTCGGAGTCTGTGGCGGCGGCGTCCTCGGGGCTGAACATCTGCTCGACGTGGGTGCGGAGTTGGGCGATTTCCTCGCGCAGTTTCTGTACTCGTGTGTTGACGTCTTGGGCGTCGTCGGCGGCCTCGGCGATTGCCCCTGCGGCGGCTTCGGTGAGCTGTTCCATGGGCGGCGTCTGGGGGTCGGGTGTGCCCGGGGCGGCGGCGTCGGCGTTCGTCGGCTTTACCTGTGACGGGGTGGCCTGGGCTTGTGGTTGGAGGGGGGTTTCGGTCGCACTCGTTTGTGGGCTCGGGGGCCGGGTGACGACTCGTAGCTCGGTATCGGGTGTGAGCGGACCGACGACTCCGGTTTGCTCCAGGGCGTCGAGGAGTTTTTCGGCCGCCGGGTAGTGGAGTCGCAGGCGGTCCCGGAGGCCGAGGGGGGAGGCGGGGGTGGCGCTGTTCCGCAGGATCTGGGTCGCCTCTTGGATGAGTTGGTCCGGCGGGGGCTGCATCGGGAGGGCGGTGGGTCGGTCGGACGGACGGCCGGTGACCTCCAGGCGCAGTTGGCGCGCCGTGGCGCGGAACGCGGCGGCGACGTCGGGGCGCTCCTTGGCCTCCTGGGCTGCCCGCATGGTGAGGTGCTGTGCGAGGAGCAGACGTGAGCCGACGGGGTCCTGGCCGACGGGGGCACCGGCGATGAGCGGGGCCGGTTCGGGTGCGGTGAAGTCGTGGTCGATCTGCACGCGGCGCTGGGTGCCGGGGAAGACGCCTTCGACGGGCTCGCCGTGTTTGGCCCGGTTCTCGTTGTCCTCGCCGTAGGCGTTGATGATCCAGCGTTCCTGAAGTTCCAGTCGTTGGTCGGCCGTCAGGTCGGGGCGTTTGAGCTGGTCGGCGGTCGTCGCTCGGACTGCGGCGAAGGTAGGTCCTTCGGTGGATCTGGCGGGGTCGCTCATGGCGGGCCGGTCCGGGTTGTCGGGTTGTTCGGCCCGGTCTGCGGGGGTGGGAGTTGTCACGCTCGTTTCCTCCTTCGGGCCGGGTTCGGGCCGGTCGCCTGGCTGTGGGGGTTGCTGCTGGAAGTCGGCCTGGCGGAGTGTCTGCCGGGCGGGACCGATCTCCTCGTAGGCGGGATGGTCGCCAGCCGCCGCCAGGAGGTGCCTCACTGCTTGTTCGCCCTCGCCGTTCGCGAACATCTCCGTCGCCTCGATGACCCGTTCCGCGAGTCCGGGCAGGTGGTCTGGTCCGTCGCCAAGCCGGAACGCCAGGTCTCGGACGAGGTTGAGGAACTGCACGCGCTCGATCGGGGCAACGATGGTGGGGAGTTGTTCGGGTAGCCGTTGGACCCAGTACTCCAGCCACGCGGGCGAGCCGATCTCCGAGGGGATGGCCGGCTCGGTCGCCGCGGGAGGTTCGGGGTCCGGCGAGGGTTCGGTCGTCGGCTGGGTTGTCTGTGGTTCGTTCGCGAGTTGGGCTGCTGGCGGGTCCTCGGGGTCGGGTGGTGTGTCGGCTTCGGGTGTGGTCGTGGCCGGGATCTGGGTGCGGTCGGGGTGCGCGATGGTGGCAGTTGCTGCCAGGGCCGCGCGTAGTTCGCGCATAGAGGCGTCGCGTAGAGACTCGTCGGGGAAATGGGAGAGCTCGCGTTCGATCTCCGCTGCCAGGGTCGTCGTGTCCACGCCTAGCGCGGTGAGGCGGGGCAGTTGGCGCGAGATCTGCTGGGGGTCGCCGGAGTCGAGGATGAGCTGGGCGGCCTTCTCAGGCGCTGCCCACGTGCGGGTTGGATCTGTGGTCAGCGGGGCGAATATGGCGTCCAGGACGGCGTCGAGGGCTGGTTGGAGGTGGGCGAGCATGAGGGCGCGGAGGGCTTCGGGGCCCTGTGTCTCGAAGATCTGGCCGGGGTCGTTCTTGACGTCGGCCTCGTTGCTCGCGGGCAGTCGGATCGCGTAGACGCGGCCCTGCCAGCCGCGGAGGAGCTTCCAGGATGCCGACAGTGCCTTGTCTCCGCTGTCCTCCGGGTCGAAGACGAGGACGATGTCCCGGTGGCTGTCGATGGCGGCGAGGGCCTGCACCTGTTGCTGGGTGAGGGCCGTTCCGCACGGTCCGGCGGGAATCGGCGCGGGTCGGCCGGGGCGCCGCAGGGCTTCGCCTACGGCCAAGAGGTCGAAAGCGCCTTCCGCGATGACGAAGGGGCCTCGCCCGGCCAGGGCCTGGCGGTGGTGGCCGGGGCCGAGCAGGGTCTCGCCCTTGGTGTAGAGCGCGGTGTTGCGGGTGTTGACCCACTTGGATACGTGTTCGGTGACGTGCAGGGCTCGCCCGGTGAAGGCGATCACGCGGCCGTCGCGGCTGACGATGGGGAAGGTCACGCGGTTGCGCAGGGCGTCGAACAGGCCGCGGGCGCCTTGTGCGCTGACGCCGGCCTCCAGGAGTTCGGGGTCGGTGAAGCCCTGGGCTCGCAGGGCGTCGGTCAGGTGGGTACCCGTGCCGCTGGGGGCGTAGCCGATGCCCCAGTGCGCGGCGACGGGGCCGTTTGCGGGCACCCCCCGTTTGGCGAGGTAGCGGCGGGCGGGTTCAGAGCGCGCACCTGTGCGGAGGCTGTTGACGAGCAGTTCCTGGGCGGCGGCGAGGACCTGGTGGAGCCGGTCGTGGGTTGGCGCGTCAGCCGGCGTCGTGGTTGGCACGATCTCCAGGGCGGTGGCTGCGTCTGCGGGGGGATTTGGTTCAGCCGGGCCGGGGGCTGTCAGTGCGGTGAGGAGGTCGTTGGGGTCGGCGGTGTGAAGTTCGGCGGCGGTCCAAGCCGGAGCGTTCTGATCGGGTTCGTGGCCGAGCCCGGCCGCCACCTTGCGGCCTTCGGGGACGTGGACGACCGCGAGGTACAGGGTCTGTCCGTCGATGACGGGCCCGGGGGCCGAGGCGCGAAGCAGCCTGGCCATGACCGGGTCGGTGTCCCAGAGGTCCTGGTACTCGTCGAGCCTGGCGATCAGCGCGGTGTGGACGACGGTGGCCGGGTCGTGCGGGTGCGTGGACGGCTCTGCTGGCGTCGGGGGCTGCTGGGACGGGCGTAGTTCAGCCGCGTCGGCGGGGCGGGCGGGTTCTGGCTCGTCGGCGTCGGTGGCGTTCGGGGTGAACGTGGCAGCCGGGTCGGGGGCTTCGGGCGGCGCGGCCGGCGCCGTGGACTGGGCCGCGGCCTGGAGCGTTGGCTGGGCGGGGACGGTGGTCGGCTGTGGGACGGTAGTGCGGGCGATGGAGGTATTTCGGGCGACGGTGCGGCTGATCGGGGTGCCGTCGATGTCGAGGTCGAGGTGGACGGCGCCCAGGGGGTCCGTGGTGGCGCCGGTGACACGGGCCGCGCGGCGTGTGGCGTGGCCTGGGATGGTAATCGCGATCCAGTCACCGGGCCCGAGATCGTCGGCCCACGCGTGCCCGTCCTGGGGAACTGCCCGGTTCGGGTCGTACTCGAACACGGCCCATTCACGGACGAAGTGGGAGCCGGGGCGCTGGTGGTCTCGTTCGAGACCGGCACGGGTGGCCAGCAGCAAGTGTGTCAGGGTCGATGGGTGGGCGCCGCGGGTGGCCAGGCGGCGGGCAAGAGCTTCCTCGAACTGCGGATCCGCAAAGTCCAGGGGCGGAATGGCGCCGGCCAGTGGTGGCGTGTGGAGCAGGACGGCCGCCCGTTCGGCGAACTCGAGAGCCTCACCCTTGCTGACGAAGCGCCGCAGGGTGGGAGGCAGAGGGGTGAGCGCGCCGCCTGAGGGAATCAGGTTCCATCTGTTGTCCGCTTGGTAGACACCGAACAGGCCGTCCGCCACAGGGGCGAGGGTCTTGGCCTGGTGGGCCACTTGCAGGGCCTCTCGCCGCCGGTCGTCCGTCTGCTCGGCGACGGCGGCCAGGAGGACGCGGGCGCCCGCTGCATCGGCGGGCCGGGTCCGGCCTGGTGCGGGCGGAAAGGTGAGCACGCCTTGGCCTGCCTTGTCACGGGCGATCGCGACCTGAACCGGCTCGCTGGTGACGACCTCGTAGCGGCCGGCGCTGCCGCCCGGCGGCGTGAGCGTCGGTTCGGCACCGTGTATCCGCACCGGTCCGCCGGAGTCGATCCAGCCATCGGGAAGTACGGCCTGGGAGGCTCGCGCCCAGGCCTCGACGTCGCGGAGGCGGCGGTGGGGACTGACGGCGTCCTTCCAGAACGGTGTGGCGAAGACGGGGGTTGTACGCCAGCCGGGATGTGTGTGGTCGAGCGCGTCCTCGACGGCGCTCATCTCATCGCTGCGCGCGGGTCCTCGGTGGGAGCAGCACAGGCAGGCGCTGCGGTGATCTCGCCCGCGGGTCTCGACGGTCGGCCTGTGGCTGGTCGAGGTGTCGACTCCGTCGGGGACGGTGGTCGGGTGTCCCTGGGCGGGCTGCCAGGATGCCTGTTTTTGCGCGGGGGCGGAGACCAGGGCTGCGGCTGGGGTGGGTGCGTCTTCCGTGCTGGGGTCGGGCCACGGGAGGTCGCCTACCGGGCTCTCGGCCGGTGTCTGGGGCGCCGGGGAGGGGCTCTGAGCGTGGTCTGCGGTGCTGGCCTCATTGGCTGTCAGCGGCGGCGGTGTGGGCGGCACCTTGTCGGGATCGGGTTCTCTGTCGGGCGTCTGCGGAGCGGCCGGAGCGGCCGCATCCGGAGGCTGGGGAGCCGGCGCGGTCGGTGTGGTGGTCCGTGTCGGCGGCTGGAGGTCGGGGCGCTGTGGGGTGGTGCCTGCGCGACGGGCTCGCAGTCGTTCCGCGGTACGGGCGAACTCCCCGTCCTCGTCCAGGGCGGGGGTGGTAGCGAGAGTGTGAGCGACGGCTTCGGCCAGGCTGCGGCCTTCACGGTCGCGAAAGGCCATTTTGAGTTCGTCTATGTCAGGGGCGTCCCAGGAGAAGGGAGCGCCGTCCGCGTCCGTGATGGACTCCAGTGCATCGGCGACCAGCTGTGCGTGGGCGCGCGTGCTGATCTTGCCGACGGTGTTCAACTTCTCCAGGAACCACGGCAGCCGAACCTCCCAGCCGGTGCCCCTGTCGCGGGTCGCACGCCCGCTCAGCGGCCTGCCGCCCGATCGCATGATGACCAGGCGTCCGCCATCGGAGAGCGAGAAGTGTTCGTCACCGGCGAGGCGCACACGTTCCTCGTGGCGCTGGCGGGCAGCTCGCTGGTCGCGCTCGCGGGGGAGCGCAATTCCGGCGTAGTGCCGCCTCAGCTGGTCGACGTCGTCGAAGAACGGCCGCAGGGCGCTGCCAGCAACTGCCCGGGCGCCTTCGGCGCTGAGCGCGGCGATCGGTGCCGGTACGGCGGCCCCCCAGGAGCGCAGGGCGGTGGCGAGGTGGTGGAGTGCTTGTGCCGCGCGGCGGGGGTCAGTGTGCCGTTCGGGGGCGCCCAGGGAGAGGGAGGCGATCGTGCGACCCCACACTCCGGATGCGGCCCTCTTCAGGATGTCGGTGGGGTCGGTGTCGTCACCGGCTGCCCTGGGGTCTTCGGGTGCCTGGCCGGTCGGCAGCGCGGTGACGGAGGCGCGTTGGACAGTGCGCGGCTGGCCGGTGATCAGGTCGGTGGCCTGCCAAGGGCCGTGGCCGGCCTCGTGAAGGCGGACGACGGTGTAACTACCATCACTGTTCTGGACGCGGACTTCCTGGCCCACGCCGAGTTCTCCTGGAGTTGCGGTGAATGTCCAACCGTCGGGGACTTCCACGTCGAGGCCGGTCGCCCTCGCCCTCGCGCCGTCGAGGAGCGTGGTGAGCTTGTCCCTGGGCGTCGCTTCAAGGCGGCCGAGGATGTGCTCGGCAAGAGTGTGGAGGTGGCGGGCGGCGCTGCGAACCGAGTTGTTCGGGTGCCCGGCGTCTTCCCTCGCGTTGATCCGGACGTTGTGGTCCTTGTGGTGTGCGGCCTTCTGCGCGGCGTGCCGCGTTGTGTCGTCCGGGTGGCCCGCGAGAACGCGGGCCGCTGCGATCAGGTCCGACGAGGGTGTCAGGTTCTCTTCTGTCAGGTCGGAGGCGAGTCCTGAGCTGAAGGCGGTATGGCCGGCCTGTTGGATGGTCCTTGGGGCCAGCTCGTTCACTACCTCGTTTTTACGGATGAACGCGGTGAGGACGACCCATGCCTGCCTCATCCGCTGGTGCGTTCCGAGCAGGGTGCCCGCGTCCGTGAACGGGCCGTCCTCGTCGAGGTCCGGGCTTTCCCGGTGCTCGGGTGCCGGCGCCAGTTCCGCCGGAGGCGGAACGGTCGCGGCGATGGTGGTGATCACGGTGCCGCGCCTCGCCGCGTACACGGAGGCGGTCTCGTGGGACTCGCCGTTGGTGGTTCGGAGTACGTTGGGCTTGGCCTCGGCGACGGTCAGCCAGTCGTTGTCGCCGATCAGGACATCGTCGCCCCTCTCGAGGGGCTGTGCGGCCCACACCGCCACGCGACGGTTGAAGGGCAGGCCTGCGAGCACGACTCGCAGGCGGCGGCGCTCGCCGAACGGCAGGTCGGTGCTGTCTGGCTGCTGTGTTGCCTGCGGTTCTGCCTTGGCCCGGACGTCCACCGCCGGGCCGGCTGGCAGAACGGGAACGGGAGCAGGGGCCGCGGTGGGCTTCGGCACGACGGCGGCGATGTCCGAGGCCGCGAAGTGGATTTCGCGGCCGAGTCGGGTGCGACCGGTGTAGCGGTCACCTGCCGGGTGCTCGGTGACGGAGTCGACGCTCACTGTGCTGTACACGGTGACCGCGGGCCCGGTCAGGCGAGGCGAGTACCTGCCTGCCTTGGCCGGCACGTCGAGCCTGGCAAAAGGGCTGTCCAGGTCGATTACACGGGCTTTGTCACCGATCTCCAGGGGCGGAGGGGTCCTGTCGTGGGTGATCGCCGTCCAGCCCGCTGGCGCGGCCTGACGGGCTGTCGCCCGGTCGTGTGCGTCTGCGGCCAGCTCGAGGCGAGCGCCGCGCAGTTCGGTCCGTGGCTCTCCGGCGAAATCCGAGTGCTTGGCGACTGTGCCGCTGACCAGGACCTGGTCTCCCGCCGCAACGGAGCTTCCTTCGGGGTTCCAGAGCACCAGGTGTTGGCCGCCGGATGTCCGCAGTCGGACGCGAAGTGTGGAGCCCTTGACGATGGCGGTTTCGACGACCTCGGCGACGCGCGGGCCGAGTTTCTGACCGGGTTGGCCGATGAACTGGGCGCCTTCGGGGGTCGGGGGTACTGTGCTCACCGGGTCCCCTTCCGAGGGCGGGATGGCGGTGGTGGGGTCGCCGCCTGCGGGATCTGGTTCGGAGGGCTCGGCCGCGGGCGCGATCTGTGGGTCGGGGATGACAGGTTCTGTTTCGGTGGTGTCCGCCGGTGCCTGGGTCTGCTGGCCGTTGCGGTAGGGGGTGGCCCAAGGGTCGGGCTCACCCGGACGGGGAAGGGTGACGAGGTGGGTCTCCGCCTCGTGGGCCTTGAGGGGCAACCACTCGACGAGGCGGGTAAGGACCTCCTTCCGGCGACGCTCTGCTGGGGCGCTGTCGTCGATGCCAGCGGCGGCGTTGCGGGCGGCTTCGGCGTAGGCGCGCATCTGCGCGGCGCTGAAGACGTACCAGCGCAAGACACCGGGCCTGAACGCGACCGGGGCGGGGAGGGCATCATCCTGGGGAAGCTGAAGGCGACTGAGTTCGCGAACCCGGGCGGTAGTGAGCTCTAGCTCGGTCTTGACGGCGCCTGGGAGCGTGTGGCGTTTGTCGGGGTCCCGCAGGTCACAGGCGTGGTCGTAGGCGGCGGCTTTGGCGGCCCGGAGCTGCGGGATGCCGGCCGTGTCCGGCATGGCGTCGTGCCACTGCATGTCGTGGGGTGCGCCGCCCCGGGCGTCCTGTCCCCACCAGTAGCGTCGGCCGCCGGGGCCGGTGCGGGCCCTGATCCAGCCGATGACGTTCCCGTCCGTGTCGGTGACGAGTCCGTGGCCGGCGGCTTCGTCGAGGTACGAGAGGTGTGCACCATCCTCGGCGAGGGCAATGCCCTCGGTTGTGGCGGCCCGGGCCAGGACCTCGGACCAGGCCTCCCGGGAGCGCTGGGGCCGGGGCGCCTGCCCGGGGCGCCACAGCTCGTTCACCGGCCGAGGGACAAGAATGTTGTCCTGGGCACGGACGAGGGCGATGCCCTTGTCGTCGACGCCGATGATCCTGCCGACGAAGCCTTCGTGGCCGTGGACCTCCTCCCCGAACTCGAAAGGGCGGGATGCGGAGTTGTCCGGGGTCGCTCCGGTGACTCCGGCACCGGCTACGTCGCTGGTGCTTTCCCCTGTTGCCTGGGTCTCCTGGGCTGGCGCCGCTTCCTGTTCGGGAAGGTCCGGGGGGCGGTTGGCGGGGCGCTTGTGCCGCTCGCCGGCCTCGGCTTGTGCGATCAAACCGGCACGGTTGGCCAGCCGCTCGGCCTTCACGGCGTCTGCGGCCCGGTTCTGCTGAGCCTTGTCTTCTCCGCGCTCGCGGGATGCCCGCTTGGCGGTCCGGGCTGCGCGAGCGTCACCGTCGGCGAGGGCGGTCTCGTACAGCGCGGCTTTGACGTCGGGCAGGGGTTCTCCCGCGTCGGCGGCCGGGCCGATGAGAGCCCACACGAGGTTGTCGAGCCGGTCTTGCCAGTCGACCCAGGTGCCGGTTCCGGCGAGCCGGTGGGCGGCGCGAGCCGAGGTGTCGAGGGAGGCGTCGCCGGTGAGGCGGTGCGCGAGGTGCTGGTGGCAGATGACCACCGTGCCGAGGGAGGCCCCGTTGTCTTCGAGGACCTCTACCAGGAACCGTCGGTCCTTGGCCTTGGACGCGCAGGATCCGAGGTGCTTGGGCCCGCCTTCCGCGCAGGGCTCGTCCAGTTCGCGGTAGGTGCTAACCACTCGGAGGTGGTCGTCGGGTACGTCGAGTAGTCCCTGGCTTGTCAGTTGGTGGGCCGCGACTTCCAGGCGGATTCCGTTGCTGTAGCGCCGATTGGGGTTTTCCCCCAGTTTGCCGTTCTGGCGTGTCTCCCAGCCCCACGGGTAGTCGGCGGCGATGCCCTGGCGCCCGAACCGGGCCACGCGCATGACTCCGGGTTCGACTTCCTCGATCTCCAGTGTGAGCGAGAACGGCACCGGTCCCACGAGGTGGCCCCATCGTTCCCACCGGCCTGCCGCCAGCGCCTGCATCTGACTGTCGCGTCGTATCCACGCCAGTGCCACGGCCAGGTCCGGTCTGTCCCCGATCCACTGGTAGCCGCCGTTGATCGGCGAGTGCTGCCAGGGCATCCAGGTGACGTTCCAGACGCCAGTCTCGTAAGGGGCTCGCGCCAGCCGGTACTTGTAGCCCTGCGCGCTGGTGAAGGCGTAGTCCTGGACGGCTTCGGTGCCCTTGTCTTGCGGCGGTTGCTCGTATGGTGCGACGGACTCTCCGGGCAGCAGCCTGGCCGGGAAGAGCTCCGTTTCTTCCGACGCGGTTGTGGGCGGCTGCGCGGGCACGTCCGCCGGGGCGGAGGGCTCGGGCGGGTGTTCCAACGTGGCATCGGTCCGGGGGGCGACGGGGCGCTGCCCGATGGCATCGAAGATCGCCTGCCACTGGGTGGAGGAGGCGACGGCGGTGCCGCCCGACCCCACCAAGGTGAGCGGCTCACCGTCTTCGATGACGTCTCGCACCACGGAGAAGGATGTCTTGTCGCTTCGAGTGACGGTCCAGGTGTCGTCGCCGTGGTCGGCGATGCTCCATCCCGCTGGCGGCACGGGCTGATCGCCGTCGATCTCCAAGGCCAGCCCAAGTTGCTCGGCGAGCGTGTCCTCGGTGGTAACCGGCTCATCGGTAGCGTTGGTGGCCGGGGCTTGGACGGTGGGAGGTGGCGCGACCGCTGCGTGCTGCCTCTCGCCGTGGGTCGGCCCGGGAGGGCTGGCGTCGGGCAGGGGGGTGTCGTGGGCGGTGTCTGCGGTGGTGATGGGCGGGGTTCCGTAGGGGTCGGCGGCTATGGGGTCTATGGCGGCCGGGACTGGCTGTTCGGGGAGTCCGAACTCGCTGGCCTGCATGCGGGACCAGTCGCGGCCGCCCCGGATCGGGGGCGGCGTCGCGGCGGGTCGGCAGGTACCTAGGTTCGCGGTGTCCGTGGGAACGTGCTCGGTGAACGTCTCGCCGTTGCGCTCTCCGCGGATGGTCAAGGAGCCGTCCACGGCCCGTTCGACCGACCTCAGAACGAACGGCTCGCCCCAACTGTCGGCGGCGACGGTGAGTTCGGCTGTGCCGGCGATTTCCGGGTGGGGCAGCCGGACCGTTTCACCGGGCTCGGCCTGCGACCAGCCTGCGAAGCCCCAGTCGGGTGGTGTCCGGTCGTTGTGGCGCCGGCGGAGTTCGTGGCAGCCCGCGACGGCGTCCGGGACCGTCCCGAAGATCATGTCCATCGCGGAGCCGCCGTCGACGTCAACGGCCTGAAAGCCGTTGCCGGCTGGGACAACGCCGCCGATGAGGACTCCGTCGAGGTCTGTAACCCGCACCATGTGTGGTGGTGCGTGCTCCGGATCTGCCATCCAGGCGCGCAGTTGGACGCGTTCGTTCTCGCGGCTGTGGTTGAGGTTGCGGTGGTGTTCGGCGCGCTGGGTGAGTTGGGCGCGGCGTCGCTCGATCAGGGTCTCGTGCGCCGGGTCGTCGACGGGCAGGGAGAGGTTAGCGAGTTCTGCGGTGACCTCGGCGGAGGTCATCTTGGCCGGGTCGAGCGCGCCCGGGCGGGGGTGGCCTGTGGGAGCTTGCGAGTTGGTGGTGATGATCCGGCCGGCCCTGCGACGGGCAGTCACCCATCCCGGCCCAACCGGTGTGGAGTCGCCGGTGTCGAGGGAGGTCGTCTGGACCGCGCGGACGGTCTGCCACCATCCCCGGGCGACGAGGATCTCGTCGCCCGGCTCGAAGTCGGTCAGCGACCAGCGGCGGGCGCGGGCGTCCACGGTGCGGGACTCGAGCCTGCGGCGCTCGTCGGAGGTGACCTGTTCGAGCGGGGCGCTGTGGCGGCCGCCGGGTGCGTGTGCGGCCGCACGGTCGGCTTCGTTGAGATAGACGGGGATCTCGCGGCCGAGGTCTGCGAGGCGCTCAACGAGCCAGGTCACCCGCTCGTCGCGCTTGATCCGCTGCTTCCAGGCGGTCGGCAGTTCCCAGTACCGTACCTCGCCGTTGGTGGTGACGCGTTTGAACCCGCCGACGCCCTTGCGGACCGTGTCGAACTCCTTGTCCCTGGGGTCGACACCGTGCAGCCGCGTGACGGATCCGTTGTGCTCGATCCAGAGCTGCGGCTCGACCAGTACGACGGCTCGGGCAGGCGCCGCGGCAGTCACCCCCGCCCCCTGTTCCACGGTAGTCGCGGGGGGCTGGGCCTGTGCCGCGCGCGGTGCGAGAGCGAGCAGGGCGCGTTTGGTCGTCGCATTGACGATCCCCCAGGGCCCCACGATGCGGTAACCGTTACGGCTGACGAGAGCCTCGGCCTTGTCCGTGCGCACCGCGGCGATGTCCGGCGTGGTCCTCGAAGTCGCCCGGTAAGCCCTGGCGCTTGTGGAGGGGACGATCCAGGCCCCGTCTGACTGCCGGATCTTGTGCTCCGTGGCACCGGTGCTCGGGTCGACGGTGACGTACACCCAGGCCCGGATGGACCTGTCGGTTGCGGGTTCTCCCTCAGATGGCTGCCCGCCAGCGCTGCGGCCCTGGGCGGCGCCGAACCGGCGCAGGACGTGCAGCATGTCGTCCTGGCTGTCTGTCTCCAGGTTGTTGCCGTCGGCATCTGCCGTGTGCATGACGCCATCGTCGGTGATGAAGAAGGTCCGGCCGCCGGTGGTGAACTGCAGGGTGGCGTAGGCAAGCCCCTCCTGCTGTTCGTCGTCGCCGGCCGGAACACCGGGCCATTGGGTGGTGTCCGTCGGGAGTGCGAACAGGTGGGCAGCGCGGCGCACGGCCGCCGGTACGAGGCCATCGGCGTCCTGTGCTGTCGCGATGGGGGTTGCGTCTCCGAGGTAGAGCGTCCACTTCTGAGCGCCGTCGTCGTCCTGTTCGAGGTGGGCGCCGAAGCGCAGCCCGTCCACAGTGATGGCGGCGGCGTTCCGGTGGTAGTGCTGGATCCGGACCAGGGGTGGTAGCGGGACGGCGTCAAGCTTCGGTTCGCGTTCGTTCGCGGCCGGCTCGCTCCCAGAGGCGTCGGTGAGGGGCGCGGCGCCCGCGCTTTGCGGTGCGGTTATGGTGGCAGGCTCGGGCGCGTCCGTTCCCGGCACGGCCGCGACCTGCGGTGCGGGAATGTCGAAGGGCAGCTGCTGTCCGGCCGACTCGGCCTTGGCGCGGCGATCCTGGCGCTTCGCTGACGTGGTGCCGGCACGGTAGGGAACAGCTTCGCCGGCCGGCATCGCGACGATGAAGGAGACGGGGAAGACGAACGGGAAGCCGGGGTCCAGGCTCTCGTAGTTCTCGTTGCCGGTGAGGGGGCCGATCTGGGTGGTGAGGTAGGTGCCACTGCTGGCCCGGACGCGAACCCTCTCGCCGCCTTGGAGGTCGAGGTCGGCGCCGACGACTTCCTGCCAACCGTCGGGGGCCTGGAGCTGGGTGGCGTCCTCGCCGGTCGGAGTGATCGGATCGTCGTCGGTGCTCCTTCGGACCAGTTCCGCTCGCCTCGCCGCGGCCTGTTGGTGTGCCTGCACCCGGGGGTCGTCGAGCAGGCGCGCCGCCATCTCGGTCTCACTCGGGCCCGCGTCAACGACGTACTCGGTGAGGGGATGGACGCCCGCCGAGTGCTGCCCGGCCGAGGAGTGTGCATGGTCCTTGTCGGGGAGCCATGTGTAGAGGCGCAGCCTCGTCGATCCGGGCCGCTGGGCCCCGGTGCCCACAACGAGGGAGGGCGGACCGAAGAGCCTGTTGCCGAAGTACGGCGGGCGGACCTCGCGGACGATCTGGCCCGGCTGGAGCTCTTCGGCCCGCACGATCCGGCTGGTGGAAGGCAGTTCGGCGGCCCAGTTCGGCCCGGGCATCGGCGCTTGGGCGACGGCCGGGCGCATACGCCTTTGTGCCACGAGGTGATCATGTCCTTCGGGGTCGCGGACCCACCAGGCACGTGCGTGCTCGGCCATCGTGACGTGGCCGTACGGGACGTGGACGCCTTCACGGGTGTAGAACTCGACGGTGTCTGCGGGTTCCCAGCCATCGTTAGGCGGAAAGGGAGCGATGAAGTCGGGCAGACGCCCGGCGGCGGTGTCGGCCGTGGCCTTGGCCACCAGGGCGGCGGCATGAGCCGCACCTCGCTGTCCGATGGCGAGGTGCTCCCGCATGTCGGGCTGCTTCAGCCTGGCGGTGGCCCGGGCAATGACGCTGGCCGCCTCGGCCCGGGGGACGACCTCGCGCGGGGCCAGGCGCAGCCAGGTCCCGTTGGTGCTGGTGCCGAGGTTCTGCAGGGTGATGGTGTACAGCCCGTCGGGGCCGAGCGATGCCTCGGTGACGATGCGGGGGGTCCCGAACGCGGTGTTGCTTGGGCTGGTGGCCTTGATGGTGAGGACCACGTTGCCGATCGCGAGGTCGGAGGCCCGGGCCAGTCCGTAGTCGTTCGGCATGCTGGCGGTCCATGCGGGCGGCTGGATCGGTTCGTCGTCGCGGTACCAGACGTCGCGCACGCCGACCTGTTGTGTGGAGCCGTCGTCACCGGTGATGACGTAGTACGGCCACTGGACGTTCTGGAACTCGCCGCTGGCGAGCGACCCGTTTGCCGTGCGGAAGTAGGCCGGGTCTCCGGGGCTCCAGGCGCGGTAGGGCGCGGTGCCGGCCATGAAGTCGGCATCGACGGGCGCGGCGGGTACCGGGTCGCTGCGGTGCTGGGCGCGGACTCCTGTGCGCGCGGCCAGGGGAGGCGGGCCTGCGGCGAGGTGAGCGCGCTCGGCCTCGGAGCTGGGCGGGAGCTTTTCCAGACCGGACAGGCTCCGCATCTGCGGTGAGATCGCGCCGGGGTGGGCGGCCGCCCAGTGGATCGCGGCATCCATCTCGGCGCCGGAGGTACGACCGATCACCTGGCTGCCTACGGCGATGGCGTACGAGCAGGTCATGGGCAGGCCGGGGATGGATCGTGCGACGTCCTCGGGCAGCGCCACCACGGTGAACACCCGGCCGTCACTATAGGTGTAGCGCCACCACCGGTCCGCGATCGGCTGGGAGGAGAGCGTCGGCATGTCCCGCTCGCGGACGATGTCCGTGACGGAGAACAGCCCGCCCGCAGCCGTCCGCACGTGGCCCGGCCCCGTCATGCGGTCGACGGTGTGATGGGCACCGTCGACGTAGACCTGCTCGGAGGCCAGGAAGTACCGGGGCGCGTCGTAGCCCATCGGCTCGACCTCCGCCAGCGGCACGGCCAGGACAGTGCCCCGTCCCGTCCCGGAGACCGCGACGACGGCGTCGGACTCCCCCAGGGCCAGGAGCGCGCCGTAGCTGGCGGACGCCCGGCTGTCCGCCACCTTGACGAGCTCGCCGAGGCGCAGCTCGGCGGCCGGTGCGGTCGTCTCCTGCTGGCTGTGCGTCGGTGCCGGGGCCGGAGCCGGTGTCTCGGCTGAAGGTGCGGTGGCCGCCGTTCGCGCGGTCCTGTCGAGTGGGTTCGTGGGGGTGAGTTCGAATCCGGGCAGTACCTGTTCGGTGGGAGGCGGCGTCCAGGTGTCGGCCTGTGGAGTCGCCACGACCGTCTTGATCGAGAAGCGCAGGTGCGGTCCCACGGTGTCGTACCAGCCAGCGTAGTCGGGGCCGTCCTGGACGGTGACGTTCTCGTACCGGGTGTTCTTGCCGTCGCCTCGGTGGACGCGGACCATGTCCCCGGCGAACAGGCGCTCCGGCACGTCGTCGACGGCCCGCCAGCCCGCCGGGGAAGGGTCGGTGGGGCTTTCCTGCAGGAGGGTGGCTGCCGGTCGGGCGGGAGCGTCGGCACTGTGCGCGTTCTGTCCTTCGGTGCGGACCTGCACGCGGGTTCCGAGCGGCACGAACGGGATGTCCAAGTGCCCCTCGGGGTCCTCGATCCACAGGCGGTGTCCGTGGACGACTCCCTCGTGCGAGCGGACCGTTTCCGTCGAGTGCCCGGTGAGCTTCCCTGCCGCCCATGCCGTTGCGCCGGCCATGAGGTAGGGCGCGCGAACGAGGTCGCCGATCACCAGCTGGTGTACGAGGACCTCCTTCGACTGCCTGTCGGCGCCGTCGGTGCCGTGGAGGTTCGCGGTGGCAGGAATGTCGGCCTGCGGGTCGGGTTCCTGAAGCGGCGGCACGGGTGTGAAGGCGGCGTCGAGGAACTGCGCTTCGGCGCGCAGGGCCTGGGCTACTTCCGTCAGCAGCGCGTTCGGGCCGGTACCGGGTTGGGCCGCGGCCGCCGCCTCACGTGCGGCGTCCGCAAGCGTGTGCAGGTGGGGGCTGGTAACTGGGAGTCCGCCGTGGGACAGCGGGCGGCCTGCGGCGGCGTTGCGCGACCACGCGGTGGCGGCCTCGGCGAGACGGGGATCGTCGCTGGTGCGCCAGGCGACGGCCAGGGGTGCGGCCTGCTGCAGCTGCTCGGCGGTCAGAACGGGGGTGGCGTGGCCCGGTGTTACGTCGGGCAGCGGCCTGGAGGTGTGCCACGCGGTCCAGACGGCGGCGCCCACCGGGTCGTCCCACCGGTCGGCCGCGGGACCGCCTCCGCGTGCGTCCTGAGCCCACCACTGACGCACGCCGCGGTGGCTGCGGGCGCGAATCCATCCCCGTGTGCGGCCGGTCGCGTCGACGACGCGCCCTGTGCCGCCGTCGAGGTCCAGGTCGACCAGCCGGTGTACGTGGTCGTCGAGGAGCAGTCCGCCGGTGGTCGACGCGGCGGCCAGCCGGCGGGCACGACGCCCGGTGGTGTCTGCGGTCCCGGGAAGGTCCTCGCCGGGCAGGACGAGGACCTCCAGCGGTACCAGCGCTGTGATCTCTTGCGTCGGGCTCAGGAAGACGTCCGGGCCGACCGTGGGGTCGATGACCTGGCCCAGGTTCCTGCTGAGTCCGCTGGAGCCGACCTGGTAGGTGTGGGCGTCGCTGCCTGCGCTGAGGAACCAGTTGCCTTTCACAAGGTCGGCCGGTGTGCACCGCAGCGGTGCCCAGGGCTCACCGTTCTCCGCTCTCCCCGGCCCGGGGCGCTGGGCGGCGAGAGCCAGTACGGCGCGGGTCGCGGTCCGGCGCTGCTTCTCGCTGAACAGGCCGTCCCCGTAGGCGGCGGATGCGGTGGCGGACTCTTCGGCGGGCGAATTCTGCTGCCTTTGCTGCCACGCTGCCCTGTTGCGGTCGAGGCTCTCGCGAAGGTGTTTGTCCGTTCGGATCTTGTGCTTGGCGGCCGTGACGTCCGGGCCCGCCTCGATGACGGCTACGTGCGAGTGGCGGCCCCATCCGCCGCTGTGTCCGCCGAACTCGCCGATCCCTACGCAGGAGACCGAGTGGCCGTGGCTGGCCTCCACCAGTTCCGGATCGCCCCACCGGCCGTCTCTGTGCCTGCGGATGACCATGCCGGGTTCCACGTCTTCGCGGGCGACCCAGCGGGACTTCTCGGGAAGCGAGATCGGCGGCGCGGCCTTGATGCGGGCGCTCAGCTCCGCCTCACGGCGCAGGTGGTCCGCGAACGCCGGTGCGTCCTCGCTCAGATGGGCCCGCGCGTACGCCAGATACGCCTTCCCGAGTGCCGCGTCAAGCACAGTCTCCAGGCAGTACGGGGCACCGTTGTCCTGGCCGAGGTCCACGCCGGCCGTGCGGCGCAGGAAGTCCACGACGGCGTCCGCATCGGCTCCCTTTTTCTCTGCCTCGGCCCGTGCGGCGAGCAGGCGCTCGGCGAACACCTGGCGCAGTCGGTCGCGGTGGCGGGACTCGCCCGCAATGCCCTCGCGGCTCGCCTCCGGTTCCTGCGGGTTGCCGAAGAATGCTTCCTTCAGCGCGTGCGGGTCGAAGCCCGCCTCGTTGATCCGCGTAAGGTAGTCGACCAAGACGGACTGGCCGAGCCGCTCGATGTCACTCCGCAGGGCCTCGGCCTGATGCTTCCATACCCACGGGGCTTTGACCTGGCCGAGGTACTGCTCCCGAAGGTGGCGGCGGTTGACGTCGAACTGCGCGAACGGCTCGAGCCGCTCGGCGACCTGCAGCATCCGCAGGTACTCGGCGGTATTGGCGCGCTCACCGCCCGCTGCGAGTACACGCTGGGCGGCGATGTTCGGGACCTGGCCCCCTTCGGTGGGGTTCCAGTGCGAAGACACCACGCCGCGAGGCGGAGCGACATCCCCGGGCGCCGGCGGTGAGGTGTCGGGGCGCGGCGTCGGCGGAACGTGTCCGCCGTCCACTGGCGCCTGTGCCCCGAGAATGGAGCTTTCCGGCTCGGCGCCGGAAACCGGGGCTGGGTCGGGTATGGCTGCCGGCCTGGGGGCTGTTCCGGCCACCGGTGTCTGGGTCGTGGCGGCGCTGGTACGGCGCAGTCGCGGGCGCAGTTCCGGGCCGTGGGCGATGGCGTCCACGACGGTGTCGACTGCCTGGTCCAGCATGCCGGCGAGCTCCGGGTCCTCCCGCAGGTCGATTCCCCTGAATCGCTCATCGAGCATGGCCAGGTGAGCTCCGACCGTCTCGGGCAGGCGCCGGTAAGCCCGCTCAGCGATCTTCGCCCAGGTGAGGTGGCTCTCCCGGATCCCCTCCGGGGTGGTGACGCGGATGCGCAGGCCCCGGTCGTCCTCGGTGTAGTGCCGCCGCAGCTGCGGTGTGCGCATCGGGCGGAAGGAGGTGCGGCGACGCGCGATCTTGGTGTGCTCGGCGACCCAGGTGCGGGTGTCGTTGCCCGCGACGGCGCGGGCCAGCTCTGCCAGCCTGTGCGGCTCGATCATGTACTTCAGTGCGGTGCGAAGTTCGTCGTCCGTGACCGGACCGGTGTGGGCCTCGGTCCCCTCACCGGACTCTTCCGAGTCAGCGGCGGTGCCTACCGGGTCGGGGCCGCCCGACTGCGTGAGCGGGCCGTCGCGGCCCTGATCCGGCGCTTCCTCTTCGGACAGCGCAAGGTTCGGGTGCTCAGCGTCGGAGGAGGTCTGAGGCTGGGCTCCCGGCTGCGGCGCCTTCGCGGGCTCAGACGCGACCTCGGCAGCATCGTCGGCCGTGGCTTCGTGACGGGACGCGGTGGGTGGGCCGGTGGCCGGCTCGGCGACGCCGAGCATCGCGTCCGCGGGTTGCGCGGCCGCTGCCCGCAGCGTGTCGTAGGCCTGGGGGGTGGCCCGGGTGAGCACGTCCTCGCGGACACCGTCACGTAGGTAGGCCCAGAGTTGATGCTCCGCCGCGCCGTCCATGAGCGCTTCGTCGACGGCCTCGGCGAGTCCTTGGGCGAACGCTGCCACGTTGCCGGCTTCGGCGTGCTCCAGAAGGTCGGGGTCTTGAGCGACGTGCTCGACGATCCACGTCACCAGATCGTCGGCGGACGGTGCGAGGGTGTCGTTCACCGCCTCCGCCACGGCGGCGGCGAGCGCTGCACGCACAGGCTCGCTCCCCCACGCCGACGCGAGCGGGCCGTTGACAAGAACCGTGTCGAGCCAGGTGGTCGCCTCGCCGGGCTCGACCAGGTGCCCGTTCAGTCGCGCGGGCCGGACCGGTACGGAAACCGTCACGCTCACGGGCAGGGCTGTCCCGGGAAGGTCGTCGGCCCGGATCCCGGGAACAGGCCTGCTGGCTGGCCCGGCGCCTTCGGGTGTGAAGCTGACCAGGACGCGGTCCGGGGCCGGGGCGAAGAGGGTGATCGTGGTTCGGGGTCCTGTGACGGGCTGGCGTGCGGCCGCGGACGGCTGACCCGGGACGGGGATGGCAGGGGCGGCAGTCGACGACTGGGGCTGTGTCTGTTCGGTTGCCGGCTGCGTGCTCGTGGCAGTGCGGGGGTCCACGGCAGTCTCCGGTGCGGCTGCGGTTCCCGCGACCTGGGTGGCATGGCGGTGCACCGCACCAGCGATGTCCAGGACATAGGCGAGGGATCCGAGCTCGAGTCGCTGCTTGGCACGGGTGACGGTGACGTATGCCAGGCGCAGGTCCTCGCCTCCCGGTAGGACGAGTTCGCCGGTTTCGGTGTCCTCCTTGGGCTGGGGGAAGTCGGATCCGATGCGGACCCGGTTCCACTCGCGGCCCTTGGCCTTGTGGGCGGTCGAGACCGTCAGTTGAGGGCGCTGCTCAGGGTCCTTGGCGTCCTCCGGGACCAGCTGCCGAACCATGGCGATGATGTCGTCGGGGCTGTAGCGGTCCAGGAGGCGTACGAAGGTCTGAAGTGCCTTGGCGTCCTCATTGGACTCGGCGTATTCGCGGACCTCGTCCCAGTCCTCGAACCCGCTCAGTTCCGCGTGCTTGGTCCGGCGACCGGCCTTGAGGTCCTTCGCCGCCTTGGCGATCAGGTTGATGTCGGTGCCGCCACCGACCATGGCGACCCGCTTGCCAGCGTCCAGTCCCTCGAAGACGGCCCCGACCGCGCCGATGTTGGTCTTCGTCAGGATGGCGTCGGGCTCGTCCACCGTGCCGATCGTCGTGTCCAGGGCCGGGTTGCCCTGAAGCTCCAGGTCTGCGCCCAGGAGCGTCAGGTAGCCGTTGCCGACGGCCGCGACTTCCGGGCCGAAGCGCCAGCTCTGGGTGAGGGGAAGGGCGATGTCGGCGGGCCAGTCCTTGAGGGCGTCGATCGCGCCGCGGAAGCTGTAGATCGACTGCTGGCTGTCACCGACGACGATCGTCTGCGTCGGCTGGTCCTGGATAACCCGTTTCAGGACGGGGTTAATGTCCTGCGCCTCGTCGAAAAGGATCATGTCGTAGGGCAGCCGAGGCCTCGTCAGTGCCCAGATCTTGATGTAGTCGTCGCTCGTGAAGACGATCTTGTCGCTGTCGGGGTCCGTGATGTCCGCCCAAGCGCTACGGGCGGCGTCCAGGAGACCGGCCGCAGCCGGTGTGCGGCCCCATGGACCGAGGTGCTGCGGCCCGAGTTCGTCGTCCGCGCTCTCGCGGTACCGCCGGACCGCCTGCATGGCGGTCTTCGCGACGTCCTCCGGGTCGATCTCTCCCCCGGTGAACAGGAGGGGCCGCGTGACGCCCAAGGCCCGGGCCACGTCCTTGTCCCGGCGTGCCCCGGGGTGGTTGCGGGCAATGGCGACCTTGCGCTCGATCAGCCTGCCCTTCAGAGCCGCCCGGGCGAACGCGTGGCTGGTGTCGGCGGTGACGTTGCGCGGCATCTTGCGCTTCGCCTCGTCGGCGATGGACCGGTTGAAGGCGATGTAGGCGATGCGCTTGTCGGGCAGTTGGCGGGTGACCATCAGCAGCGTCGACGTCTTGCCGGTCCCCGCCAGTGCCTGGACGGCGACGTCCTGGCCAGCGAGGCACGCGTCGATGATCTTCTGCTGCTGCGGGGTGGGCGGGTACTCCTTGCCCGCCTCCTCCGCGGCTGCCACGGCATCAGCAGCAGAGGCGGCCGCCTCACGCTCGTCCATCTCCTCCAGGAAGGCCCGGATCTCGGCCAGGACACGTGCCAAGTCCGCCGGGCGACCCCTGTACTTCCAGCGGCTCTCGCCCGGGATGAAACGGAACCCTCTGTTCTTCTTCAGCAACTTTCGAAGGCCGACCTCATCATCGTAGTAACCGGACCGCCCGGTCCCGGTGACGTACGTTGCACGTCCCTTCGTGACGATCTGGATGCGGTTGGCCCAGGCGTTCGGGTCGGGCTCGGTGGCCGGATCAGCCGTCCGAACCGCGGCCGGCTCGGGATCGTCGGAGTGGGCTGGCATGCCGTCACCGCCGACTGCCATCACCGCGCCGCGGGACTCGCCGGGGGCGGCGCCTTCCGCGCCGCTCCCGGCATGGGTCCGCTCGATCCCGGTCACGGCGGACGGGCGCTGCGCCGCCAACGCCTCCAGGTCGGGAAGGTTCACTGTCACGGTCCCGGACTGCGCGGGCGGGGTGTAGATCTCCTCCCCAGCGCTGACAGTCAGGTCGTCGCTGGCTTCGGCCGTTACAGGTTCCGGAAGGTCGGTGGCCTGCTGTGGGGCCGATGGCTGCCGGTCGCCGGCCGGGCCGGGCCGAATGACGGCCGGCTCGGTGTCCGCAGCGTGCAGAGCCGCTGCGGCGCCGTCGCGCCGGAAGAACGACGGCCCGTCCAGTAGCGTGCCGTCGCTGAGCCGGGCCAGCCACTCGCCCATTGCAGTGCGGCGCACCGCACCGAGCAGAGTGGTTCCCTTCATGGCGGGGACCCAGCCCTGCGCATCACGGGGTCCGAAGGTGACCTGCGGGCTCACGAGATCGACGTAGCCGGGTTCGGTGAACCGCGCGGCGTCCGCCTCGGTCCACTCCTGCCTCCTGCGCTCCAGGAAGTCCGCGGTGGCACGCAGCCGCGCCTGGTGCGTCCTGGCCTCCTGCAGAATGAGGGCGGTTGGGAAGGCGAGCATCTCGCGAGCCTCGCCGGTGACCCGTTCGCGCAGCGCGGCGGCGGGGCCCAGGAAGGCACTCAGGGTGTCGGCTTCGGCCCGCATGCCCTCCATGGTGTTGCTACTGGCATCGTCCCAGGCGGCGAAGGCGGTCTCGATCGCCAGGAGTTCGGGTTGGCGGGCGTAGTCGGATCCGAAGGCCCTGTTGCCGGCCTTGATGAACGGGGTGCGCTGGTGGCCCAGGCTCTGGCGGCCTTCCAGGAGGTCCTGGGCCGCCGTGTAAGGCTGGTCGAGGCCGGGTCCGAGGTGGACGTTGTTGTTGAACGCCCACAGGCGGGCCGCGTGGTGAGCGGCTTCCTGGAGGCTGATAGTGGTGTCGGTGAGGTCCTGCCCGACGGTGGCCTGCCAGTTGTTGTTGAGTGTGCGGCGGATTGTGGCCGCGCTCTGGCCGTCTGGGGTAACCAGCTCATGCTGGTTACCGTCCCTCCGGGTGGTGGTGGTGCGGATGCTGAAGCCGGGCAGGCCCTCGACCGGGACCCGGAGGCCCTGGTCCGCGAGTGGTTCAGTCTCCGGCTCGGTGTGTACGGGGCCGATGTGGCCGATCGCGACACGATCGCCGAAGCCGTCGATCAGTTCCTTGAGAGGTGCTGCTGCCGCGGCTGATTCTCCGGCGGGGGTGTGGTCCGGCGCCGGCGGTTCGGTGGTATCAGCAGCGGCGGTCGTCACCGCCTGATCGTCGTGGTGGTTCTGGCCTTCGATGATCGGTGTGGGGTTGCCCTCTGGCAAGCGGTACAGGGTTCGGAGGTTGGAGAGTGATTCCCGGGCGTTTTGCCGGACGACAGGATCGGGGTGGCTCTCGGCGATCTCTGTCCACTTGGCGATCTGCCGGTGGCCGTAGTCGAGTTCCCCGGCACGGGCGTCGGCGGATCGGCGTCGATGCTCCACCCCGTTGGGGAGAAATGGAAGGACCCGACGATCCTGCTCCTCTTCAGACCATGCCCGGAGCTGGCGTCGCTCGCCGCGGATCCGGTGCATCGCCGTGTCATCGTCAAGCAGCAGGTCGGGACGTATGTCCGCGAAAGCGAGCACTGTGTGGCCGTCGGCGGTGGCCTGGACGACCGGCGCGCCGACGGAAAGGAATCCGGCTCCGGCGAGCACTCGAACATGCTCGGCCCGTACCTTCGACTTGCCGTTGCGCCAGTAGTAGCTTCCATCGAAGCTCACCTCGCCAGCCGCCGCCCAGCGCACAACGTCGGCCATCCGATGGGACCAGTGCAGGTCGGACAGGACTGATGCTGCATCCTGATCCTGTTCTGCACCATGCACCGTGCCTCGGGCGGTGGGCGGCTCGTCTGCCGCCGCTGGGATCGGTGCTGCGGTCACCGTCTGGGCAGGCTGGGTCCGGGCGGCCTGCTGCTGGACGATGCGGGGCAGGTCCCTCTGGCTGACCTGAGCGGCGGCCGTCAATTCTGTGGCCAGATCGGGAATGTCGGCCGAGTCGGTCGCTCCAGTCGCTTCGGTCGCTGCCTGGGACTCGGCAGTTTGGGGCACTGGCGAAGTGCGGGGGTCGCGTACATGGTCGGCCCATGCCGCGGCGTCGACGGCCAGATCGGTGTACGCGGCCTGCAGGTCGGCGTCGCCCATGGACTGCGCGGCTCCGACGATGGCGGACGCTGCGACGTTCACGGCGTCGAGACGATCGGCCAGTTGCTGGCTGTCGAGCGGCCGCTCCAGTGCTGAACTGACTGCGGTGGTCGCGGCGTCGATCAGCGCGTTCATGCGGGTGGTGAGGATGAAGGCCGCCCGTGGACCCTGCCGCTGGCGAAGGTAGGCGCGGGCGGCCCGGCGGGCGAGCTGGTCGGCGCTGTACGCGTGGTCGCCTTCTGCCTGACGCATCGCCCCATGTCGGCGCAGTACTCCTGGCACGGTCTCCGTGACGATGATGTCGCCGCGGCTGCCTTCGATGGTGATCTCGCCCGTGTCGCTGTGCGTGGTCGAGATCAGGGTCAGCGGCTGCGACCAGTCGACCGCGCGCCCACCGCCTGCGCCGGGCGGCAGGCTCTCGCGGACCGGGAGGCGCAGTACCGCGCCGGACTCGAGGTCGTCGAATGCGCTGGGCCGCCAGCCGGCCGGGGCTCGGTCGGCCGCCCGATCGGCGCGCTCGTAGGCCGCGCTCCGTGCGGCCTGGCGCGTCTTGTGCTCGCTGTGGGGGTTACCGTCTCGGTCGAGGGACAGGAAGCGTCTGCCGTCCTTGGCCGTCGCACCGAGCGCCGCTCCGTCCTCGTCCAGCACGAGATTCTTGCGGCCAGCTGGTGTGCGCTGGTGGCTGGATCGTTCGGCGCGCTGTTGTTCTTTTGCTCGTCGGAGGGTGTGGCGGCGCGCCAGACTGTCGCTCAGCGCGGCTTTGCGCGCGGCCACGTACACGGCGTGGCCTGGCTCTGCCGGTGGCAGGTCGAGTTGCGCGAGTTCGTCCTGGATCTGCTGGTCTGTCAGGTCGGTAACGGGGCCGGTCAGCGGCCGGGCGGTGCTCGGGGTGGGGTCGGACGCGTCGGCGATGGTGAAGAGGTGGTTGCCGCGGCGCACCGCCCACAGGTTCGCGTAGGTGTCCGGCTCGTTGCCGAAAGTGTGCAGGTTGTCGCTGTTGACGGCGGTGACGCGGCGCCACCAGGGGGTCGAGCCAGCGAGGATTTCGTCGCCGACCTTCAGCTCGATGGGTGACCACCGGGTCTTGCGGTGCGTCATGTCGGTGCCCTGGAGGGCTTGGCGCTGGTCGGGCCAGAGTTCGGGTGCGGTGGTGTTGGCCGGGCCGGGCGGTGTGTGCGGGTCCTGGCGGACGGCGATGGTGCGGCCGCGCTCCAGCATCGCCGTCACGAACAGGCTGGTCTTGTAGAGACTGGTAGAGCGGGAGGTGTTGCTGGTCTGGACGTGGACTTCGCGGCTGGGGGCCCAGGTGAACTGGGTGTCCTCGCGGGCAGCCTGGGCTTCGTCGTCGCCCTGTTTGGGCACTCCGTGGAGTTCGGCGGTGGGGCCGGTGTGGTCGATCCAGACGGTCTCGACGGGGCGGGGCTGGTCGAAGTCGACGTCGGCGGAGATGGTCCGGTGGCGCTGGGCGATCTTGGCGGCGGTCGCGCCGGGGGTGCGCTCGCCGCGCACACTGTTGCGGGAGCCGGTGACCGAGCCCATCCACAGAGTCGCCCCGCTGACGGGTGCGGTCGCGCGGCCGATGACGCGCTCGCCGACCCCGATGGTGATCGAGGAACGGCGGACGGGTTGGTAGTCGGCGTAGGGGTCGGAGGCTGGCTCGGGATCGTGGCGCCACCAGTATCCCGGGTGGCCGGGGACTGTGGTGGCGCCGTCCGGCACCGTAGGAGCCGCGTCAGCTGCGGGGGGCTCCGGGTCGGGCGGCTGGCGGTCCGTCGTCACCGGCCCGGCATCACGGGCCCCCGGGAGTGTGCCGTGGCTGTCGGCGACGGGCGCCCCGGCTTGGGCCTCGGTAGTGGGTGCCAGGACCTCATCGTCCGGCCCCATGGCGGGCAGGCGGTCCGGCGCAGCCGCTGCGGGCGCAGTGCCGGGCTGCCGGGCGCCCGGGTCGCCCACGAGGGTCCGGTCGATGGGCGCGGGAACGGCGGGCCGGCGGACGTCCTGTTCCACCGTGCCGAGCTTGGGGCGAAAGCCCTCCTTGGCCGACTTCCCGCTGAGATGGGCGGCGATGGAGCGTTCGGAGTTGTAGGTGTGGCTGCCGTTCCTCAATTCCCAGGTGAGGCTGTAGCTGCGCCGTCCTGCCTCGGTGTGGGCCTCCAGGCTGACGTCGTAGCTGTCGGAGTACCGCTTGCGGTTCCAGCGGCCCTCGGCGGCCCAGCCGTTGGCGAGCGCGGTGGCGATGATTTCTCCGGCCCGACCCGGTGCTGGTTCGACGAGCGGCTGGTCCTGGTCTGGTTCCGGTGAAGGGCCGTCGGATCCGGGCTGTGGCATGGCGGCAGTCTCGGCGCCGGCGTCGTCCTCGGAACTCGGTCCGGGTACCGGGGAAGCAGTCGCCCGGGCCGCGGGTTCGGCCGGTGCCGGTGCCGCCGGCTGTGCCGGGCCGGACTGTGCGGCGGAGGCGGCGATCCTCGACACGGTGTCGTGGAAGTAGTGGCGCATCGCCAAACGAAACTCCCGCAGGTCGTCCGGCGAGGTCAGGGCGGCGGCGAAGGGGGCGGTACCGGCACGTTCGGTAAGCCAGGCGTCCAGTCGGCCCGGCAGATCGAGATCACCAGCGGTTCCGTTGAAGTGCCGTACCGCCTCCTTGAGTAGGCTGATGGCCTCGTCCTCGAGTCCGGCGAGGGCCGCTGGCAAAGCGTCGGGCAGGAGGGTGCTCATCACCTCGCCGGCGGGACCGGAGGTGATCACGTTTCCCTTGACGGTCCGGGTGGTCTTGCTTCCTGCGATGCTGTCGACGAGTTCGTTGAGGAGCCGCCCCGACTCGTCGTACACGGTGCCATCGGCACTGGTATAGGTGTACCACCGGTCCGGCAGGAATGCGGCACCTGGCTGTCCGTCTGTAGCGGCGTCGGGAGTGCGCTGCCGTTCTGCGTGGTCGACGGCTTCACGTGCGGCCTGGTCGATGTCGGTAAGGACTTCGCCTACTTGCTCGCCATCGATTTTGACCTGCCACCCGGGTTGGAGATAGCGGTTGAGGTCGACGGTTGCCCGCTTGCGGGAGCCGTCGGCCGTCGTGGTCCTCGCCGGCCTCTGCCCTGCGTCGCCGCCGTCAGCGGGAGTCGGCGTCGGGCGGTCTGTGGGCTCGGCCGTGGTCGTGCCGTGCTGGGAGGCGGCCCGGTCGCGGGTGCGGCGGTCTTCGTGGCGCTGCTGGTCTTCGTGCGCTCGGCGGATGGTGAGGGTGAGCCTGACGATGTGGCTCTCGGTTTCGCTCAGGAGCTGCTGGGCCAGCGCGTTCGCTGCGTCGTCTGCCTGCGCCGTCGCGAGCTCCCGGGTGAGCTGGCCTGTCGACCCGAGGGCACGCAGGTACGCGTCCATGACGGTGGAATGGTTCGGTTTGTCGGCGGTGGCTTCCCGGTGCGCCTGCTCCCAGTTGGCCTGGACCTCGGCCACGGCATCGTCGCGCCGCGGCCAAGCACGGGCGTGCCTGGGAAGAGCACTGGCAAGCTGCTGGTGGAGTTCGGCCAGTCGGGCGGCGGCTTGCAGTAGGCCCTCGCCGCTGTACGGTCCGGCGACGAGCGGGTCGCTCGCGATGGCGGACGTGCTGGTGGTCGGGCCAGGCTCTGCCACCGCTGCTGGCTCGTACGGCTCGGAGGATGCCTGCTCCTGGTCGGTGTCCGGCGCGGGGTCTGTGAAGGCGCGCTCCCAGGCGCCTTCACGTTCGACGGTCGCGGTAATGCGGGAGGACAGGAGCGTGGCGTACTGGGTAAGGGTGCGCAGGTGAGGCAGCGCGACCGGCGCCCTGTACTGCTCGCGCTCCAGGTTGCGGGACAGCTGGATTGCCGCGGTGGCGAGGTGGCGGCAGCGCTCGGCGACATCCTGGGCGGGGTGGACGAAAGGGTCGAGGCTGCTGCCGACAGGTCCTTGGCGCAGGTCTTCGATGGCCTGCCATACGGCCTCGCCGTCGGCCCTGGCACCCCGGCCGGTGGTGAGCAGCTTCCTGCCGGCGGGTGTCTCCTTCAGTTGCCACAGGCCGCCGAACATCGCTTCGAAGTCGTGGGTGGCTTCCTGCTTCGAGGTGTAGGGCTGCCCGTCGGGGATGGTGATGTCGTTGTCCCGGGGGAGCTCGGGCGCCTCGGTGATGGTGTGGACGGCGCGCTGGAGGTTCTGGAGGGCGAAGATGACGTTGCGGACGCGGTTGTCCCGGTTGCTGAAGGTCGTACGGGGCGGCAGCGCCCAGGTACCTGGTGTGGTGGTGGGCTTGAATCCCTGGCGTTCCAGGACGGTGAGGACTGCGGCGTCGGCCTCGCTGTCGCTGATGCCTCGCACCGTGCTGGTGCGGTAGTGGTGCTCGATCTCGATGACGGTCGCGGCTGGGGCCGGCGTGGTGGCCGGCTCCGGGCTGGCGGCGGCGGTGACGACGGGTGTGGGGGCCTGGGTGTCGCCTCGGTCAGTGAGGGCTGCGAGGATCTCCGCCGCGGAGGCAGGGTCCTTCGTGGAGGCCCTGCTGCTGGCCGCGTGGCCATAGGCGGAGCGGATCAGGTGTGAGAGGAGCTTGCGATCGTCGCGGCTGCGGTAGGCGGTCTCCGGCAGGCTCAAGGCCAACGCGTAGGAGGCGTGGGCGAGGTTCGCGCTATGGCGGACCAGGTCGTCGAGGGTGCCGTCCGCAGCGGTCGCCCACAGTGCCTGATGTGAGGCCTCGCGTAGGTTTTCGTGCGCCTTGGCGGCGGTGGGTCCGCCGGTAGCCTGGTCGTTGGTGCCACTGCCGAGGCGTGTTGCGGTCGCGGTGCTCATCCACGCCTCCAGTGCGGCCGTCAGATCGCGCGTCCCGTTTTGGAACGGCTGATCCGGGCCGTAGGGGTCGGCGTTCGCTGCGGCGATCTGGTGGGCGGCGAGGCTGCGCTGGTGTTCGTATGCGTGCCGGGCGACGTTTCGGAGGATTTCGCTGCTGGCCGGCTGGTCGGCGTCGGAGGCAGCTTCGAGGGCGAGGCCCGCCACCTCGAGCCACTCGGTGATCGCCCGACCGAGGAGGGTGTCCGGGGTCTGCCGCAGGTCCCACATCGCGGTGCGCAGCCGCTGGGTGGCTGGGCTGCCGCCCGAGGTGTGGGTGTCGGGCCAGCGGTCGTAGGTCTCGAAGACGATGGAGCGGGCGTAGTAGAGGTGGCCGCTGTCGGCGTAGAAGGTCGGCCTTTCCTTCAACGGGTCGGTGCGTGCTTGGACGGCCCATGAGTCGGGGTCGAGGCTGGCTGCGTCGAGGAGCAGGTCGTAGAGGCCTCGGGTGGCGTGCAGTCGGGCAATGTGACGGTGGGTGCGCTCGGCCAGTCGCTGCGCCGGGTCGGTGGTTGCCGGGATGCCGGTGTCGGCGAGGCGCTCGGCGGCCTGGGCGAGGCTGTCGTAGGCGGCGAAGACGTTGTTGGGGAGGTGCTGGTCACTGGTGGCGGCCGTGTCGATCGCCGCGGTGGTGTCGGTGAGTGTCGCGGCGGCCTCGGGAGTGAGGGTGTGGGCCTGTGCCAGGGTGATGGCGGTCCGGAGCTCGTCAGCGGTCGCGCGGACCAGCTCTCGGCCTGCCGCGGCCTCACCGGCGTCGCCGTAGTGCCCGAGGAGTGCGGCGAGGTTCCTGGCCCGTGGGAGTGCGGATCCGGCCGTCTCTTCAGTGGTCAACGGGTAGGGGATCGCGTTCTCGGCCTCGGGGGCGCTGTCGGATGCGTGGCTACTGGGGGAAGGGTCTGGGTTGGCGGGGGCAGAGGTGGGTGATGCCGGTGCGATGTCGTAGCGGGTGCCGTCGGGCCAGGTGAGTGAGATCCCGTGCGGGTGCGCGCCCAGTGCGGCGCCGTCAGCGATCAACTGCTGGAGGGTCGTATGCAGGTCAGTACCGTCGGCTGGTTCGCTGCGGACACCGTCGCCGCCGGTGACCGTGTAGTGGGTGAAGCCCGACAGGTCCGGGGCTACTGGCATTTCTTCCGCCAGGGCGTTGATCGGCTCCGGGGTGTCCAGCCAGGCCTGGACGACTTCAATCCGAGGGTTGTCGACGGTCGTGAGGTAGCGGTCGGCGTGCTCGCGCACGGCCTTGACCATGTCCCAGGTGGCGGAGACGGTCCGGCTTTCCCGGGCTTCGCGGTCCCACTGGTTGCCGACGCTGCGAGCCCTGTCCGCAAGGTCCTGGATGAGCCGCACGTCGAGCAGAGCGGGGAGGTGCAGCAGGCGGGCGCGCCGGGCTCGGGCACTCTCGGCGATGACCCGCTGTCCGGCTTCCGCAAGTGCCTGTTCCTGCGGGGTGCCGTCGGCGAGGCGGGGCCCGAACTGGTTGGCCCAGGCCCGGTAGGTGTCCAGCATGGCCTGCTCGGCGGCCCAGTGCTCGGCCCGGTCCGAGTATGGCTGGACGGCTTCCCGGCCGGGGTGCCGGCCGGTGCGGGGAAAGCGGGGTGTCTTGGGGGCGGGTGTGGCTGACACGGGGGCGGCGGCCGCGGTGACCGGGGCCGGTGTCTCGGTGAGGTGGTTGCGTGCCGCGTAGACCAGCTCGCGGACAAGGTCATTCGGGTCTTTCTCCGCGTTGTCCGGCAGGTTCTGGAGGATGTCGAGGTAGGCCGTCGCCGCGTCAACGAGGTTCTGGGTCTGTGCCGTGGCGCGGAAGTCGGGGTGTCCTCCGGCGCGGGCCTCTTCCAGGTGCCGCTGGTTTTCGGCGGCCCATTCGTCACCCGTGGCGAGGAGCTGCCGGAAGGCGGTGTCCTCGGGGGTTGTGGCGTCCGCGGGCGTCTGCTCTTCGCGGGAGATGTCGCGAACGCGGTAGCCGTTGGCGCGGTACCACTCGAAGTACGCATCGCGCAGTTCCCGGGCACTGTCCCGGGCGGCGTCCGGTCCGGCTGCCGGCTGTGTCTGGGCCGGGGTCTGGGTCTGGTCGTCGTCGTGCACCTGGCCGGCCTGGCTGGCGATCTCCGCGTCGATCTGTGCCTGGTTGGCGCGGGCGCGGAGCAACTTATCGTGTTTGCCGAAGGGCTGGTCTACGAGTTTGGTCGCGCGCTCGGCCTCCATTTTGAGTTCATCGACGACCGCGATGTGGAGGGAGTGGAGGCCGTCGAGCTTCTCGATGTGGTTCTCCAGCCTGGCGATCAGGCCGAGGGGCGGCTTGGGCTCGCTCAGGAAGTCGCTGGCGTCGTCGATCACGAAGGTGGCTTGAGCGATGTGGCTGAGGCCTTCGATCGTGAACTGGATGTAGTTGTGGAAGCCGTCGATGCGCGCCTGGATGTCCTGGCCACCGAGGGTCGCCACACGTTCGAAGCGACTGTTGCGCATGCCGCGCGAATGGCGCTGGATGAGGGCAAGCTGGGTTCGCAGTGCTGTGGCGGCGTCGGTCCGCTTGGTGTGCACGGTACCGTCGGGTGTCTCCAGGCTGAAGGCCGTGCCCGTGGTGTCGGTACGCACGGCGGCAGCGCGTCCGACGAGTTCGGCGCGCTTCTCGGCTGCTGCGACGGTGGCGTCCCTGCTGTCGACGACGTTGCGCAGGTGGTTGTTGGTGCGCTTCCAGCTGCTGTAGGCGGACTCGAGTTGGCGGAGTTCCTCGTCCGCGTGCATCTTCTTCAGCAGGAGGGGGTTGCCGGTGGCGATGGCTTTGATCTCGCCGAACTCCAGGTAGTCCTTGCCGAGGTCGCCGTCGAGGGGGGCCTGGTCCTGTTCCTCGAGCTCGCGGCCGGTGCGGATCTGGTCGGTGAAGCGGGCCTTGCGCTCGACGGTCTGCCACATGAAGGAGTCGAACGAGCCCTCCTTGACCCAGCGGTACACGCCGACGGGGATGCCGAGCTTGAAGTGCTGGTTGAACTGCCGAACGATCCGGCCCTCGCGCTGGGTGACGTCGCTGGGGCGCCACGGGCAGTCGATGTGATGGAGTGCGATGGCGCGGTCCTGCACGTTGACGCCGACGCCCATCGTCTCGGTGCTGCCGATCAGCACGGAGATCTTGCCGTTGCGGGCGTCCGCGAAGAGCTGCTCTTTCTCCTCTGCGGTCTTGGCTTCCTGGACGTAGCGGATGCGGTCGGCGGGGACGCCACGGTCGATCAGCTGGTCGCGCAGGTAGTCGTAGGCGATGAACTTGCCGAGCTTGCGGTTGTCGTCCGAGGCGGTGCCGCGGTCGGCGAATACGAGCTGCAGGGCGCCCGGAATGGGGCTTGGGTCGCCCTGCCGGTTGGTGTAGCGGCGGTCTTTGTACGCGTGGTGGATGGCTGCGATGCGTTCGGCGGCGGCGTCGAGCTTGCCTGGTCCGTCAGGTTTGCGGTCGACCATGCGCAGGTCCATGGCCGCCATCCGGCCGTCGTTGGAGATCTTGAGGAGGTTGTCCTCGGACGGTTCGACATTGCCGGCGCGGACCTCCTCCGCCCGGGCGGCGATCTCGTCCATGAAGTCGCGGTCGGCGTGGGTGGCTGGCACGACGATCGTCTCGTTGGTGCTGTCGGGTCGGGGGAGGTTGACGTCTCTTGCGGTCTTGACGTCCGCGACCAGCTTCCACAGTTGGTGGAACTGCATCGCGTTCATGAAGGCGCCGATGCGTTCCTTGATGCGGGGCGTGCCCTCGGGTGAGACCTCCGGGGCCATAGTCTCCCGCAGGTACTGCGCCTGGAAGGAGCTGAATGCTCCCAGTTCGGCCTGCGCAAGCAGGTCCGGGCGGAACAGGTCAATCATGACGAACGCCTGGGACATGGCGTTGGGAAACGGTGTGCCGGTGGAGCCGAGGCCAACTTTCGGGCCGTGGGCCCGGGCCAGGGCCCGCAGTTTGGCCTTGAGGTCGCGGGCCTGGCCGGAGACGGTCAGGGCCAGTTCGCTGTTGTTGGCGCCGACGTCTCCGTTGGCGTAGTCCTGGACCTCGTCGACGGCGATGAAGTCGATGCCGCTCTGCTCGAAGCTGATGCCGGTGGAGGAGGTCTTGGTGAGCACACGCTGGGCTCGCTGGGTGTGCCTCTTGAGGTCGCCCTGGAGCTTCTTGACGGTGTCGCGCAGCGTCGCGTTGGGGCGGGTGCCTTCGGTGGCGTGTGCGGCGACCGTGTCGAGGGCGTCGGCGGTGAGCGGGTCGCCGCCGGGGTTAAGGACTGGGTCCAGGGCGGCGTCGCTGCCGGTGATCACCTTGTGGATCCGGGCCCGGTACTCGGCGGTCTGGTCGGCGACGTACTGCTGCTGGCCGAGGCCGGACAGGGGGATCCGCTTGAAGAGGCTCTGCGGCAGGATGACCGCGTCCCAGTCGCCGTTGGCGATCTGAGCGATGTAGGTGGCGGCGGTGTCCTTGTCGAAGTCGGCGCTGTCGATGGCGAGGACCCGGGCCTTGGGGTAGGCCTTGAGAAAGTCGTTGCGGAAGCCGTTGACTGTCGCGTTCTTCACCACGATGCAGGGTTTGCGGACCATTCCGAGGCGGCGCATCTCCATGAGGGTCATGGCGATGGTGAGGGTCTTGCCGAAGCCGACCTCGTAGTCGAAGAAGGCTCCGCCGGTCTCGACGAGGGCGCGGGCGACGCCGGCTCGCTGGTGTGGGCGCGGTGGCATCGCGTCGGAGATTCCGGGGAAGGTGAGGTGGCTGCCGTCGCCCTGGTAGGGGGCGCAGGAGTTGAAGAGCCGGTTGTAGTTGGCGAGGACTTCGCGGGTCCGGTCGGGGTCCTGCCACAGCCAGTCCCCAAACAGTCGGTCGAGCTCGTCGGCCTTCGCCACGACCTGCTCGGTCTGGTTGGCTGCCCAGATCTTGCCGTTCCTGATCTCCTCCGGGCTGGTGTCCTCCTTGGGCTTGGGCGGGTGGACGACCAGGGAGGAGCGACGCAGCATCCGTTTGAACAGGTCGACGGCGTCGCGCTTCTCGGTGCCGTAGACCTTCGTGGCGGCCCTGGACTCACGCACTCTCTTCGGCGCGTCGACGTCCCAGTCGGCGCCGGATTCGCGGGTGACGGTGAGGTACTTGGTCTGCAGGAGCTGCTGGAGGAAGTCCTGGTAGAACTTCGGGTCGATCCAGGTGGCACCGATGCGGATGTCGTCGATGTCGCCGGGCTGCTTGTCCGGGGGAAGCACGTTGCGCAGTGCGGTGACGTTGGCCTGCAAGGGATGATGGCCGCGCAGGTCGTCGGAGACCATGTGCAGGACGTTCTGCGCGGCTTCGAGCTTGTTGCGGACGTTGCCCGACAGGTAGGTGGGGGCGTGGATCAGGCGCTGGGTGCCGGGCTCGTTGTAGACGAGGTCGCCGAGGGCGTCGCGGGTCTGTTCGAGGGAGTCCAGCGACAGGAGCCGGGCGATCTCGCTGAGCCGGACCTCTCCGAAGGTGTTGAGGCTGATGGCCAGGGCGTCCTGGGGGGTTTCGGCCGTGGTTCGTTCGATCTCCGGTTTGGTGACCGCGCGGGTGAAGATCGCGTCCTTGCTGGCGGTCTCGGTGTCCGGGTCGTAGATCTCCAGGGCGTACACGCCGGCGGCGTACGGGTCGGTGCGGAATGAGCCGTGGGCGGTGCGGCGGTCGCGCCGGGCCTCGCGCTTGTTGATCGGCCCGTAGGCCGCGGTGTGGGTGTCGTAGCGGTAGTTGAGTTGGGCGCGCAGGGTCGAGATCTGCTCGGTGTCGCCGGTGGACTCGGCGCTGAGGAGTTCGACGTAGGTGTCGCGCAGCCGTAGCAGGGAGCGCAGTTCCTCGGCCGCGTTCTTGTGGACCGGCCGTTCGGTGATCTCGTGGCCGACGAGTTGGAGGAACGTTCCGTCGCCCTGGTCGATCAGGGTGCCCTGGAAGCGTTGGAGGTCGTCTCCGAACATCTCGTGCGCACGGTGCATCCGCTGGGCCTGTGCCTCGACAGCGGCGCGCTGGCGGGTGTCGGGGCTGGCACTCATGGTCAGGCCGCTCTCGCGGGCGTGTGTGGTGATGGAGGCCAGGGCTTTGGTGAGTGCGTCGGCCGTGTCGGCGCCCGGGCGGGGGCGCACGGTGACCTCCTTGGCGGAGAACCTGCCGCTGGTCAGGACGTGACGGCCGAGGACCATCTCAGGGTGTTTGACGAAGTAGCTGTTGACGAGCACGCCGGTGTCGGCGTCGACGGGGACCTGGGCGAGGCCAATCCAGTCCGGGGGTACCTCGGGCGGCTCGTCGCGGCGGCGCAGGATCAGCAGGTCGGTGACGACCTCGGTGCCGGCGGCCTTGCGGTGGGCTCCGGCCGGCAGGCGGACCGCACCCACCAGGTCGGCTCGGTTGGAGATCTCCAGGCGTGCGGTCTTGCCGGTGCTGTCGAGTGTGTAGCGGCTGGTGAGCACCGCGACCAGCCCGCCCGGCCGCACGAGGTCGAGCGATTTGACGATGAAGTGGTTGTGGGTGGCCAGGCGCAGCGGGTTGTGGTTGGGGTCGTGGAGAGCGATCTCGTCGAAGGGGACGTTTCCCACGGCGCCGTCGTAGTAGCCGTCGGGCATCCGGGTGTCGACGAAGGATTCGGACCGGATCTCGGCGTCCGGGTAGAGGGCGGCGGCGATCTCGGCGGTGACCGTGTCGAGCTCGATGCCGGTCATGTGGACGCCGTCTGGCGCGAAGGCGATGAAGTTGCCGCTGCCGCAGCCGGGTTCAGCGAAGCGGAGCTTCTTGTCGCTTAGGACCGTCGGTACACCTAGGGCCCTGAGCGCGGCCCAGATCGGCTGGACCAGGGCCGCATCCGTGAAGTGGGCGTTGCGGGTGGTGGCCTCGGCCGCGTTCCATTCCTCCTCGGTGAGCAGGCCGCGCAGTTCGGCCCGCAGGCCGGCGAAGTCCTTCTGGCGGGGGTCGAAGACGGCCGGGACCGCGCCCCAGGAACTCCAATGGGCCAGCACCGCCTGCTCGGCCTCGGTGGCTGGCCGGTCGTCCTCGCGCAGCCGGTGCAGTACGCGAATCGCGTCGATGTTCGCCCGGATCCGGGCGAGGGGTCCGGAGGGGGCGAGGTCGTCCTGGCCTTGCGGGCGAAAGCGCGGCCGGCCGACCGGTGCCGTCGGCGCGCGGCGGGACGCCGACACCACCTGGTTCAGGTCGATGTCGTACGGTTCGTCGTCCCTGTCGGTGTCCTGCACCATGAGGTCGTGGCCGTCGATGGAGACGACGACCGCTTCGATGGTGTCGTCGCTGCTGGGCAGGTACTCGGGCCGGTCGGCCAGGTGCTCGATCAGGTCGCCGGCGCGCAGGTCGTCGAGGGCGACGGGAACGTCGTCCTCGGGTTCGCTCGCGGAAGGCGCCGGACCGAGCTGGATGGCGTCGAAGGCCGGCGGAGGCGGGGACGAGAGTGCTTCGGCGGTCAGCCGGTGCTCGGCGGCCAGCAGTTCCGGGTCCGTGCCGCCGTCGTCGGTCATGGCGACAGGCGGTAGTCCCCCGAACTGCTGGGCCTCTACGAGTCGGTCGAACAGGTCCTCGGCCCACTCGGTGTGGGTCAACTGGCGAGGCGAGGCGATCTCGTGGACGGTGTCGTCCTCGTTGACCCTGATCAGCACGTGTCGCCCGACCTCGTCGGAGCCGGCGGTGGGCGAGTCGGGGTCGACGACGTAGAGCCGGTACTGCCACAGGCTGTCCGCCCAGTTCGTCTGGGCGCGCAGGTGGATCGCGCCGCTCGCGGCCTCGTTCTCCAGTTCACTGAGCTGACGAGGTGTCTGGTACATGCGATCCTCCGCGCTTCGCGTCGAGTGTGGTCAGGTCGCGGGCCGGGTTTCTCCGGTGGCTACAGGTCGCGCCCACGGGCGCGCTGGTCCTCCACCGACGTGCCGAACAGGCGAAGGAAGGAGGGGGTCATGTAGTCGAGAACGTGGCGCAGCTGTTGGTCGTCGAGATCGCTCAGGTGGAGCTTGCCGTCGAGCAGGGCGTCGGCGGTGGTGCTGGCCCACTCCGTGTGTTGGTGAAGGTGCTCGATGCGGGCCTGGTGGTCTTCGTCGCTTTCCAGACCGTCGTCTTCGTCCTCGAGGCCGGCGCCGGGTTCGGGTTCCAGGCGCACGGTCTCGTCGAGGACCTCGTGCTCGGCGTGGGCCTTGAGCTGGGCGAGGCGGGCGACCCGCTGCTCGTGGGTCTCCTCGGGCGGTGCGGTGTCGGCGATGACGAGTTGGTCCCAGAGGTCGCCGACCTGGGCTTCGACCTGCTCTCCGAGGGCGGTGAAGAAGGCGATGGGATCGGGCAGGGCGGCGTAGCGCTGGGGCAGCCACCGGCGCCAGTAGGCCCGGGCCTCGGTGCCGTATTGGTTGATCGCCATCGCTTCTCCTCGGTTGGTCGCTGAGCTGGACTGTCAACAGGGTGTCAGGCTCGGCTGCCTGCTGACGGGTGGAGTTGTGAGGCTCTCAGAGGGCGGTTCGTGAGTATTTGACTGGTTCTGTTGTCACCTGATGGTGTGGGCGGGGGTGGAGTCCGCCCGTCCGAGGCCGGTGGTCTGTTGGGGTGGTGAGGTGAGTGAACGCAAGCCGTACCC
>NZ_JBFBHW010000049.1:0-67190 GCF_040685395.1 Kitasatospora sp. NPDC088779
ATGACCAACCGCCTGACCGCCAGCCCCGACAAAATCGGGCAATACCTCCGCCCGAAACCTCTCGCAGCAGCCTAAATCGGTATCGAACACCCTCTCAGTGATCACCGTCAAGGACCGCCGGGTGACGCACTGGCGCGACTACCTCGACCCCGTCGCCGTCTTCCGCGCCCTCGGATGGCCGTCCGATCACCGCTGACGGAGCGAGCCGCGGTCGCGCACGGGGGACACTGCCATGGCCGTGTCCCGGGCCGACCCGGCCGCCCGGGCCCGAGGCCGGCACCCGTTCCCGAGTCCTGGCCTGTCGCGACGGGCGCGGAGCGGCCGCGCGGTAGACATGGAGACCATGGAGCGCGCGCGAGACGACGTCTCGGACCCGGACCGGGCCGTGCCGAGGCCCGGTCGCCCCCGGGCCTGGGCTGGACTCTGGTACCCGGGCCGTGTGCGGCGGCGGGAGGAAGGTGGTCCGTGAACGTCGTGTTGAGCGAGGTGACGCCGCTCGCCCTGGCCATCGCGCTGTCGCCGCTGCCGATCGTTCCGGCGCTCTTCCTGCTGTTCACTCCCCGGCCCAGGGCGACGGGCGGAGCCTTCCTGGCCGGGTGGGCGGCCGGGATCCTCGTGGTGGCGTCGGTGTCCACGGCCCTCGCGGCCCTCATCGAGACCCGCGAGGAGACGCCCACCTGGGCGTCCTGGACGAAGGCCGTCCTCGGCGTGGTCCTCGTCCTGCTCGCCGGGCGGCAGTGGCGCTCCGGCTCCAAGACGGGGACCCCGGCCTGGATGCGGAGCCTCACGGATGCCACGTCGGCCAAGGCCCTGCGGCTGGGCCTTCTGCTGTCGGCAGCCAACCCGAAGAACATCCTGCTGTCCGCGGCGGCGGGGCTGACCATCGGCTCCGCCGAACTGGGTCCGTCCCGTGGCGTCACCGCCGTGGCGGTGTTCACCGCGATCGCCGTTTCCACCGTCGGGCTTCCCCTGCTGCTCCACATCGCGGCGGGGGAGCGGGTCCTCACTCCGCTGGGCAGGGCCAGGACGTGGTTGGAGACCCACAACAGCGCCGTCACCGCCCTGGTCCTGGCCGTGATCGGCGTGCTCCTCGTCGTCGAGGGTGTCACCGGACTGTGACCGGTACGAGGACCGCCTCCGCGGCGGTCCCCTCTCGGACCGTACGGCCCGGCCCTCCCGGCCGTCGCACGATGCGGCAGGAGGGCTGAGGCCGTGAGCGCGCGAGGCTAGAAGAACGTGGGCCGGCGCGGGACGTAGGGCTCTTCGAGGGAGTCGGTCTCCTCGGCGGTGAGCGTCAGGTCGAGCGCGGCGACGGCGTCGGCGAGGTGGTGCGGCTTGGTCGCGCCCACGATCGGGGCGGAGACCACCGGGTTCTTCAACACCCAGGCCATCGCGACCTGTGCCATCGACACACCGCGGGCCAGGGCGATGCGCTGGACAGCCTCGACGACGGCCCGGTCGCTGTCCAGGAAGATCGGCCGGTCCTGCTGATCGACTGTCCGGTTGAGCTCCGCACGTGGCGTGGAGCGTTCGCCCCAGGGCCGGGTGACCAGCCCCCCGCCCAGGGGGCTCCACGGAATGCTTCCCACGCCCTGGTCGGCGAGCAGGCCGAACATCTCGCGCTCCTCCTCGCGGTGGATCAGGCTGTACTGGTCCTGCATGGAGACGAACCGGGTCCACCCGCGGGCCTGCGCGGCATGCTGCATCTTGGCGAACTGCCAGGCCCACATCGACGAGGCACCGATGTAGCGGGCCTTGCCCGCCTTGACCACATCGTGCAGCGCCTCCATCGTCTCCTCGACCGGCGTCTGCGGGTCGAAGCGGTGGATCTGGTAGACGTCGACGTAGTCGGTGTCCAGGCGCCGCAACGAGGCGTCGATCTGTTCCATGACGGCCTTGCGGGACAGCCCCGACCCGCCCGGTCCCTGGTGCATCGGCGCCCACAGCTTGGTGGCCACGACGATGTCCTCACGCCGGGTGTACTTGCGCAGCGCCCGCCCGACGACCTCCTCCGAGGTGCCCAGACCGTAGATGTTCGCGGTGTCCCAGAACGTGATGCCGAGTTCGACGGCCTGGCGGAAGACCGGCTCGGCCGCGTCGTCGTCGAGCGCCCAGGTCGTCCTCCTGGCCGGGTCGCCGAAGCTCATACAGCCCAGGGCGATCCGGCTGATCCTGAGCCCCGACGTTCCCAAACGCGTGTACTCCATGGCGTACTCCTCTTCCTCGGTGACGTGGACGTGTGTACCTGCTCCGAAAGGCCGCCGCGCTCACTCCCCCCCACCGTGAACTCACCCTCGGCTGCGAGGCCCTGGAACTCGCCGCGACACCGGACTGACCCTCATGGCCTACGGCGCCGAACCCGCCATACCCGCGTGCGACGCCCTGAACCTGCTGGCCGGCTGGGCCGCGACGATGGATCGGGACCATGATCTCCGGCTCGGAAGCTCATCCCTCTCCCACCCCGCGGCCCGGCACCTCCGCCTGACCTCGCGCTCTCATCGCGCGTCCTCCCCGGCGACTGGTCAAGGGCGATCGTCGGCATTCATGGGGTCTGCTCTGTCGTGGGAGGGCCGGAGCGGCCGGCGGCCCTCGCGAGCGGTCAGGTGTCCGGGACGACGGCGACCGGGCAGCGGACGTGGTGGATCGCGGCGTGCGCCACCGGGCCGAGGTGGGCGCCGAGAGGCATCCGCCGGACGTGGCGGCCGAGGACGACCATCCGGGCCGTCTCCGACGCTTCCACCAGGACGATGGCGGCGTTGCCCCGGACGAGCTCGGACGTCACGGTCACCTGGGGGTAGCGGGCCAGCCAGAGGGCCAGGGCGTCGGCGAACCGCTTCCGCTCGGAGGCGGACAGCTCCTTCTCCAGCCCTCCGATGGCGTCGAACGCCATGTACTCGCTGCCGGCCGGCGGCGCCCAGACGTGGACGATCCGCAGGGGTGCCGAGCGGTGGGCGGCCGCCTCGAAGGCGAACGCGAGGACGTCGTCCGGCGGATGTGCGAGGTCGACGCCCACCAGGACGGGGTCGGTGGCGGCACCCCCCTCGCCCTCACCGGCCCGGACCAGCACCACCGGGCAGGTGGCCCGGCGTAGCACCTCCTGGCTCACCGAGCCGACCAGGAAGCCGCGCACGGGCCCCAGCCCCCGGGAGCCGAGTACGAGCACCGCGGAGGTCCGGCCGGCGGTCTCCAGCGCCTTGGCCGGGTCGTCGGGGACCTGGCGGGAGGAGACCTGGAGGCCGGCGTGCGTGGCGCGCAGCTCCGCCTCGCGGGCGGCCAGGGCGTCCCGGCTGCGGTTGTACACCTCGTTGGTGCCGACCGAGTCCCGCTTGGGCCAGGGCCAGGCCTGGAGGAGTTCGAGGGCGAGCCCGCGGCGCAGCGCCTCCCGGGCGGCCCACGCGGTGGCGGCGAGGCTCTCCGGCGAACCGTCGAAGCCCGCGACGACGGGACCGTTCACGGTGACGGGACCGTTCACGGCGACCTCCCAGGGGTCGGGTCCGGGCCGGTCGGGCCCGCAGCGAGTCGAGGGCGGCGGCGACCGTTTCGACCGCCCGCCGGAAGGGGCGGTCGAGCCGGACGCCGCGACCGTGGTCCATGCCGCGTCCCGCAGGTCGTACGTGGCCCGGGCATCCCGGCCAGTATCGGCGGGAGCCGCGGCCGGCGCCTCCCGGCGCAGGGCCGCGCCCCGGGCGGTCCGGCCCCGGCTCGGCGGATCGGCCGGGGGAACGTGGGTGGTCAGAGCACCGGTCAGGCGCGCGGGGCGGTGTGCAGGACGGCGAACAGGCCTCGTGCGCGCGTGCCGTCGGGCAGCTGCCAGAGGCCGCCGAGGTGGCCGGCCGTCTCCGGGGCCGGGAGGGCCGCGTCGTCCGCGGCGGGGTGCAGCACCCGGTGCAGGCGCAGGGTCGCGCCCCGGGGTGCCGACAGCTCGGTGCCCTCCTGGTCGTCGGCGGCGGCGGTGGGGCTCAGGGGGGTGTCGCCGCGGTAGGAGCGGGTGACCTCCAGGTCGGGGGTGTCGCTGATGTTCTGGTCCTGGGCTTGGACCCGGCCCTCGATCAGGGCCGACAACTGGGCGACCAGCACCGGGTCGTGGCAGCCGTCGTAGGCCCAGCGCCGCCCCAGCTCGCCGTGCTCCATGGTGCCGACGAGCGCGTGCTCCGCCCCGTCGAGCGGGGCGCCGCGGTAGGTGAGCGGGACGAAGTAGGTGGCGGGGGCGGGGCCCGAGGTGTCGGTGACCACCATGAACTCGATCCCGACCTCGCCCTGGGGGTCGTCCAGCCGGAAGCCGCCGGCCTTGGCCAGGTCCGGGGCGCCCGCGCCGCCGCGGTACCAGGGGCGGGAGGGGAGCCAGGAGGCGAGCAGCTCCAGCTTGCTCGGCTGGAGGGTGGTCTGGTGGATGACGGACATGCCGGGGGTCTCCTCCGTTGTGCGAATGCGATGGTCATACCCTCCCACCCGTGCGGGGCTGACGGGCGGGCAGGTTCCGCTGCGACGTTCGTTGCCGTTCCGGCCCGGTCCTGGCCCTGCTCCTGCTCCTGCTCCTGGCCCAACTCGCCTCCCCGTCCTCCGCCGTCCACCGGCGGGCCTCCCGCCCGGCACCCGCGCGGCCGTCGGGCGGTAGGGCGTACCGGCACCAACTCGCCAGTCTGGCTGGAAAGATGGTTTCGGGTCGGCCGAACTTGCGATCTTTCGGACAAGCAGGCGATCAAGGTCTTGATCTGCTGAGGGGTCACCCTTAGATTGCAGTGCAATGTCACACTGAACCGACCGACACGGCGTGCCTGGGGGACCGGTGCCGGACACTGCACAGCAAGTACCGCACCAGAGCGCCGACAAGCTGCCCCGGGTGTTCTACCGGCTGGCACTGGGCGACGCCCTGTCCACGTACGGGAGCCAGCTCGACCTGGTGGCGCTCAGCCTGTTCGCCTACGAGGCGGCCGGGAACGCGCTCGGCACGGCCGGGTACCTGATCATCCGGCTGGCCGGCGGCCTCGTCGGCGGCCTGGTCTCCGGGCGGCTGGTGGCCCGGACCGACCGGCGGCGGCTGATGACGGGTTGCGCGCTGGCCCAGGCGCTGGCCCTGGTCGTGGTGGCCCTCGCGCCGGTCCCGGCACGCATCCCGGTGCTCTACTCGCTCGCGCTGGTCTTCGGCGGCGCGGCCGCGGTGTGCGCCGTCGCGCTGCGGACCAGCATCCCGGAGATGGTCGGCTCCGAACGCAGGGCCCGTGCCAACAGCCTGATGGCCAGCTGCCGTTCGGCCGCCATGGTGCTCGGCTTCGCCTCCGCCGGCGTGGTGGTGGCCTGGGCCGGGTTCCGCGCGGCGCTGCTCATCGACGCGTCCAGCTTCCTGGTGTTCGCTGCGGTGGTGCTCCGGCTGCCGCTGCGCACCCGGGCCGAGCCCGCCGAGCAGTCCGCCGCAGAACCGGCTGATCCCGCCGGTCCCGCCGGTCCCGCCGCGGGGGCGAAGCGGCGCGGGAGCCGGTGGCAGGCGCTGATCGTCCTGCGGGCCGCCCCGGTGGTCGGCGCGATGGCGGCGATCCGGCTGCTGGACGCCTTCGGCTCGGCCGCGCACAACATCAGCCTGCCGGTCTTCGCCAACCAGCACTCTCCCGGCAACCCGGCCGCGCTGCTGGGCATGTTCTGGGCCACCTGGGCGGTCGGCAACCTCGGCGCCCAGCAACTGGTCTCCCGGCTCCTGCTGCGCCGGGGCATCGAACCGGGCGAGCGCGCCTTCGCCCTGGGCACCTGTCTGATGTCCGGCTGTTTCATCCTGGTCTTCACCGGACTGCCGACCCCGCTGTTCCTGCTGGCGGCGATCGGCGCCGGGCTCGGCGACGGCTTCACCGAGATCTCGTACACCACCCGGATCCAGGCCCTCGCCGACGAACGGCGCGGCCAGGCCTTCGGGTTGCTGACCTCCGCCGAGAACGTCGGCATGGGCACCGGGATGCTGCTGAGCGGATCGCTGCTGGCGCTGCTCAGCCCGCTGACCGTGGTCGGCGTCTCGCACGCCGTCCCGATCGTGCTGGCGCTCGGCTTCCTAATCGTGGTCGCCCGGTCCCGCAAACGCTGAACCCTCCACCCCGCCGCAGTCACCCCACCGCACCCCACCACACCCCACCACAAGCACCGCGCCACCGGATCCGCCGGCGCCACCGCGCCGCAGGCACCAGCCCGATCCGCTCACCCGCCGTACCCCGGGGCGGTCCGTACCCGCGCGCCCCGGCACCGATCCGAAAGGTGCCGTACCTGATGAGCTCCACCGGTCCCGACCGCGCCCGGCTGCGTGCCCTGGAGGCCCGGCTGCTGCTGCGTCCCGAGGTCGCCGACTGCGCGCTGCTGCCGGTCGAGCGCGCCGACGGCCGCCGCGGGCTGCTGGCCTACCTGGTGCCCGCCGCCGACACCGACACCGCCGCGCTGCGCCGCCGGGCCGCCGCTGCCCTGCTGGACGCCGACCCGAGCGCCGAGGTGCACCTCCTGGACGGCATCGTCCGCACCCCGCAGGGCGAGCCCGACCGCGCCGCACTGGCGGCCGCCGCCGCCCGGCCACCCGCCGAGCCCGGACCCGCCCTGCGCCACCTGCGCGAACTCACCGCGCACTGGCGGCCGTTCGGCGACACCGGGACGACGACGGGCCCCGCCCCGGACGGCCCGACGGCCGCCCCCGAGGGCGCCGGGACCGAGGCGGTCGGCGCCCCGCTGCCCGACCCGGCGCCGGCCGCGCCCCGGACGCTGCCCGAGGCGCTGCTGCGCGCCGCCGAGCGGCACCCCGGGCGCGGCCTGCACCTGGTCCGGGCCGACGGCGGGGCGACCCGGCTGACCTACCGCCGACTGCTGGAGCAGGCCCGGGAGACCCTCGCCCTGCTCACCTCCGCCGGACTGCGGGCGGGCGACCGGGTGATCCTCCAAGTCCCCGACCCGGAACGCTACTTCCCCACCCTGTGGGCCTGCCTGCTGGGCGGGGTGCAGCCGGTCACGGTGGCCCGCCCGCCGGCCTACGACGAGCGCAATCCCGTGCTGGAGAAGCTCTGGCACGCCTGGCAGACCCTGGAGGAGCCGCCGGTACTCGCCTGCGGCCCGGCCGTGGCGGGCCTGGCGCGGCTCGGGGAGTTCTACCCGGCGCCCGGGCTGCGGGTCATCGCGGTCGACCACCGGCCCGCCGATACCGGTGCCGCCACCGTCACCGGCGCCGCGCTCGACACCATCGGCGTGCCAGGCGCCGAGCACGCCCCGGACCCCGGCGACGTCGCGATCCTCCAGCTGTCCTCCGGCAGCACCGGCCGGTCCAAGGCGGTGCAGATCACCCACCGCGGCATCCTGGAGTACGTGGCCGGAGCCACCTCCCAGGGCAGCTCGCCCGAGGACGTCACCGTCAACTGGCTACCGCTGGACCACGTCGCCGGGCTGCTGATGTTCCACCTGCGGGACGTGGCGCTGGCCGCCGACCAGGTGCAGGTGCCCACCGAACTGGTGCTCGCCGACCCGCTGGTCTGGCTGGACACGCTGGAGCGCTACCGGGGCGCGCACTCCTGGTCGCCCAACTTCGGCTTCCGGCTGGTCGCCGAGGCGGTCCGGGCCGCCGACCCCGGCCGGCACTGGGACCTCTCCGCGCTCAAGTCGCTGATCAACGCCGGGGAGCAGTGCACCGAGGCGGTGCTGGACGAATTCCTCGCCGCCACCGGTCCGTTCGGCGTTCGCGCGGACCACGTCCTGCTCGGCTGGGGCATGGCCGAGACCTGCACCGTGATCACCTACAAGCGCTACCACGAGGACGGCGCCCGCCGCCTGGTGCGCACCGACTCGCTGACCGGACGGCTGGAGCCCACCGACCCCGCCTCGCGCGAGCGCGGCACCGGCTTCCTCAGCATGGGGCGTCCCGCGCCCGGCACCCGGATGCGGGTGGCGGGCGAGGACGGCCGGGCCCTGCCCGAGCACTGGGTCGGCCGGCTCCAGGTCAACTCCGGCCGGGTGACCCCCGGTTACCTGAACAACCCGGCCGCCGACCGGGAGTCCTTCGTCGGCGACGGCTGGTTCGACACCGGAGACCTGGCCTTCCTGGCCGACGGGGAGGTGGTGCTCACCGGCCGTCGCAAGGAGATCATCATCGTCAACGGGGTGCACTACTTCTGCCACGAGCTGGAGGACGTGGTCGCCTCGGTGGCGGGAGTGCGCTCCGGGCACGTCGCCGCCTTCGGGGTCCCGGACGACCGCACCGGCACCGAGCAGCTGGTGGTCGCCTACGTGCCGAACGACCAGGACGCCCCCGCACCGCCCGTGGCCGCCGAGGTCCGGCGGCTGCTGGCCGCCCGCCGACAGCCCGCCCCCGCCCTGGTGCTGCCGGTGCCGCCGGCGGAGTTCCCGCGCACCACCAGCGGCAAGATCCAGCGCACCGCGCTGCGCCGACGGCTGCTCGACGGCGAACTCGACGAGCACATCGTGGCCCTGGACCTGGCGGAGGCCAACTCCCGGACCCTGCCGGACTGCGTGCGCCGACTCGCCTGGGAACCCCGCCCGGTGCCGCAGGCCCCGGCGGCCGGAACGGTCCCGGGCGACGGGGCTCCGGCGGGGCCGACCCTGCTGCTCGGCCCCGCCGGCCCCGGCACCCTCGCCGAGGCGCTGCGCGCCGCCCTGCCACAGGCCGTGGTGGTGGACCGGCCGCCGACCACCGACCCGGGGGAGTGGCTGCGGGCGCTCGGCGAGGAGCGTCCCGCGCGGGTGGTGCACCTGTGGGGCGCGGGGCCCGAGGGTGCGCCGCGGCCCTCGGACGCCGCTGCGCGGGACGAAGCGCTGCTCGCCCTGCTGCGGGCCCTGGCCGGCCGGCCGCCGATCGGCGAGCTGGTCACCGTCAGCGCCGGGTTGCATGCCGTGCTCCCCGGTGAACTCCCGGACCCGAGTGCGGATTTGACGGCAGCGCTGATCGCCGGAGCCCGGGCCGAGCAACTGGTGCCGGCCGCCCGGCACATCGACCTGCCGGCGGGCGCACCGGCCGCCGAGCAGGCCGCCGCGCTGCTCGCCCTGCTGACCGAGGCCCGGCCGGAGCCGGAGTGCGCCTGGCGCGAGGGCCGCCCGTGGGTGCCCCGGCTGGGACCGGCCGGGACCGTGACCGGGACCGCCACCGCCACCGCCACCGCCACCGACGCCGACGCCGACGCCGGGATCGTGAGCGGGCCCGGCGCCGGGACCGCAACCGAGGGCTGCTCACTGCTCACCCCCGGCGCCCGCTACCTGGTCACCGGCGGCCTCGGCGGGATCGCCGCCGAGCTGCTGCCCGGCCTGCTCCGCGACCACGGCTCCCGGCTGCTCGTGATCGGCCGCACCGACCTGGACGCGCCGACCGCCGAGGCGGCCGAGCGCCGCGCCGCGCTGCACCGGCTGTCCTCCTACGGCGGCCGGGTCGACTACCGCCGCGCCGACGTGACGGACCCCGAGCAGCTGGCAGCGGTGGTCGCCGAGGCCGAACGGGACTGGCAGGCGCCGCTGGACGGCGTTCTCCACCTCGCCGGCAGCTACCGGCTCGCGCTGCTCGCCGACACCGGCCCCGACGGCTGGCGCGAGGCGGTGCGCGCCAAGACGACCGGCACGGACCACCTCGTCGAGCTGGTCCGGAAGCGGCCCGGCGCCCAGTTCGTCGGCTTCTCCTCGATGGTCGGCTTCCAGGAGGCCGTCGGTTCCACGGCGTACGCCGCCGCCAACCGCTACCTGGAGAGCGCCGTGGAACGGCTGCACCGGGAGACCGGGGCCCCGGCCTGGACGATCTCCTGGGGCCTGTGGAGCGGGGTCGGCATGAACCGCGCCACCGACCACGAGCAGGCCGCCGCCGACCGGGGCATCGCCGTGCTGAGCGCCGCGCACGGCCGCCGACTGGCCTCGCTGCTGCTGGCCGCCGCCCCGGGCCGCTGGTACGCCGGGCCCGACCCGAGCGCTCCGGCCGCGCGCCGCCGCCTGCTGGCCACCGCACCGCGACCGGTCCGCGAAGCGCCCGACGAGCGGCCGACCGCCGCGCGGCCGACCGACGAGCGGGCCCCACAGCGGGCCACCGAGCCGCCCGCAGCCGTACCGTCCGCCGCCACCGGGCCCGCCGGCCCCGTCCACCCCGCCACCCCTGCCGCCGCCGAGTTGCGCCGGGCCGTCCTGGACGCCTTCGAGGCCGTCCTCGACACCCCGCTCGACCCGGGCCGCCCGCTCGCCGAACTCGGCATCGGATCACTCCAGTTGATGCGGGTGCACGGCGCGCTCGGCGCCGTCCTGCCGACGCCCCCGGCGCCCACCGAGCTGTTCCGGCACCCCACCGTGGACGCCCTGATCGCGCACCTGGCCGAAGCGCCCACCGCCGCCACGACCGCCGCCGCCACGACCGCCGCCGCCGCGCCCGGCGCCGCCCAGGACGGCGGCCCGGACGGCGGCGACCGCCGGGTGGCCATCGTCGGCCTGGCCCTGCGCTTCCCCGGCGCCGACACCCCCGAGCAGTACTGGCGCAACATCGTCGACGGCGTCCGCAGCACCACCCGCTTCACCGAGGACGAACTGGCGGCGGCCGGTCTGCGCCCGGCGGAGTACCGCCACCCCGACTTCGTCCCGGTGACCGGCGCGCTGCCCGACACCGACCGCTTCGACGCCGAGGCCTTCGGCATCAGCGGCACCGAGGCGGCGCTGATGGACCCCCAGCAGCGCCTGCTGCTGGAGATCTGCCGCCAGGCCCTGGAGGACGGCGGCTACGACGCCCCCGACCCGCGCCGCCCGGTCGGGGTCTTCGCTGGCACCGGGATGACCCTGTACGCGCTGCGCAACTACTACCAGCACACCCTGGCCGCCACCGCCGACCCGGCCGAGCCGGTGGCCGCGCTCCAGACCGCGATCGGCAACCAGGCCGACTTCGCCGCCACCAGGGTCGCCTACCGGCTGGGCCTGACCGGGCCGGCGATCGGCGTGCAGACGGCCTGCTCGACCTCGCTGGTCGCGGTGCACCTGGCGGTGCAGTCGCTGCTGGCGGGCGACTGCGACCTGGCGCTGGCCGGGGCCGCCGCCCTGCACATCCCGCAGGCCGCCGGATACCGCTACGAGGAGGGGTCGATCCTCTCCCCGGACGGCGCCTGCCGGGCCTTCGACGCGGCGGCCGGCGGCACGGTCGGCGGCAACGGCGTCGCGGCCGTCCTGCTCAAGCGCCTGGACCGGGCGCTGGCGGACGGCGACACCGTGCACGGCGTGATCCTCGGCTCGGCCGTCAACAACGACGGCGGGCTCAAGGTCGGCTACACCGCGCCCAGCGTGGACGGGCAGGCCGCCGTGGTCGGCCGGGCCCTGGACCTGGCCGGGGTGCCGGCCGAGAGCGTCGGCTACATCGAGGCGCACGGCACCGGCACCCCGCTCGGCGACCCGATCGAGTTCCGGGCGCTGTCCCAGGCGTTCCGCGCCCGCACCGAGGCCGCCGACTTCTGCTCGCTCGGCTCGGTGAAGCCCAACATCGGCCACCTGGACACCTGCGCGGGAATGGCGGGGCTGATCAAGGCCCTGCTGGTGCTGCGGCACGGCACGATCCCGCCGCTGGTCAACTTCAGCCGCCCCAACCCCGCGCTGGAGCTCGCGGGAAGCCCGTTCCGGCTCTCCGCCGAGCGCCGGGACTGGCCGGCCGGCCCCACCCCGCGCCGGGCCGGGGTCAGCGCGCTGGGCGTCGGCGGTACCAACGCCCACCTGGTGCTGGAGGAGGCGCCGGCCGCGCCCGGCATCGCCGACCCGCGCCCCGCCCCGACCGTGCTGCCGCTGTCCGCCCGCACCGAGCAGGGCCTGACCGCCCTGGCCGGCCTGCTCCGCGACCGGCTGGCCACCGGGCCTGCCCCCGCCCCCGGCGACCTGCCGCTCACCCTCGGCGGCGGCCGTCGCGCGCTGCGCCACCGCCTCGCCGTCACCGGCGCCGACCCCGACGAGCTGCGCCGGGGCCTGGAGGCCCACCTCGCGGGCCGCACCTCCGGCGCCGCACCCGCTGCGGGCCGTACCTCCGGCGCCGTACCTGTGACGGGCCGCACCTCCGGCGGCGTACCCGTCCACCGCGAGGCCCGGCGCGGCGACGTGCAGCCGGTGCTGCTCTTCACCGGCCAGGGCGCCCAGTACCGGGGCATGGCCGCCGAACTCCACCGCGCCTTCCCGGTCTTCCGGGCCGTGCTGGACGAGTGCGACCGGCTGCACCGCGACGCCTGGGGCGAGCCGCTGCTGCCGCTGCTGCTCGACGCCGTGCCCGAGGGCGCCGACGACGCCTGGACCACCGAGGCGGCGCAGCCCGCGCTGTTCGCCCTGCAAGCGGCCTACCTGCGGCTCTGGCAGGAGCTCGGGCTCCGTCCGGCCGCGGTCGCCGGGCACAGCGCCGGCGAGTACGCGGCCTTCCACGCGGCGGGTGCGCTCGACCTCGCCGACGGGATGTTCCTCACCGCGTTGCGCGGGCGGCTGATGCACCGGGCGACCGAGCCCGGCGCCATGACGGCGGTGATGGCCGGCCCGCAGCGGCTCGCCGCACTCGGTGACTGGCTGCCCGGGGTGGAGCTGGCCGTGGTCAACGGCGCCGGCCAGTGCGTGCTGGCCGGCGCGCCGCGCGAGATCGCGGCAGCCGAGGCCGTGCTGGCCGCCGACGGCGTGACCACCGAACGGCTCGCCACCGACCGGGCCTTCCACTCCCGCCTGCTCGACCCGGTGCTCGACCCGTTCCGCGAGCAGCTCGCCCGGCTGCGCCTGCGGCCGTTGACCGTACCGCTGGTGAGCAACCTGGGCGGCGAGGTGCTGGCTCCCGGCACCGTGCCCACGCCCGACTACTTCGTCCGGCAGACCCGGGAGACCGCGCGCTTCGACCTGGTCCTGGCCGCCCTGGACGGGCAGGGCCGCGAGCTCTTCCTTGAGCTCGGCCCGCACCCGACGCTCACCGGCATGGGCCGCCGGGAGCTGCCGCACCGCCACTTCGTGGCCGGCGCCCGGCGCGGCGCACCGCCGGAGCGGCAGTTCGGCGTCGCGGCCGCCGCGTTGTGGTCCCACGGCGTCCCGCTCGACTGGGCACGCTTCGCCGCCGCCCGTGACTGGCCGGACGGCCCGGCCCGCCGCGTTCCCCTGCCGACCACCGTCTTCCAGCGCCGCCGCCACTGGTTCACCGCCCCCGACCGGCCGACCACCGAGGACTCCGCCATGCACCAGGCACCGCCGCCCCGGCAGCCCGTTCCGCCGTCGTCCATACCCGAGGCCGTATCGACGCCCGGCCCGGTGCCCGTCGTATCGGCACCCGCCGCAGTGGCGCCCGCAGTGACGCCCGCAGCGAGCCCCGAGCAACTGGCCGAGGAGGCCGTGCTGCGCCAGGTGCTGGAGCAGACGGCCCGCCAGCTCGGCCACGACGAGGGGTCGGTCGGAGCCGACGAGCCCTTCTTCGACCTCGGCGCCGACTCGCTCTCGATGATCAACATGATCCGGGACCTGGAGCGGACCTTCCGGGTACGGGTCTCGATGCGCGAACTGTTCGAGGCGGCGGACACCCCGGCCCGGCTGGCCGGGCTGATCGCCGGCCGGCTGGAGCCCGCCGTCCGGGACGCGCTGCTACCGGCCGCCGCGCCCGAGCCGGCGGCGGCTCCGGCACCGGTCCCTGCCTCCGTCCCCGCCTCGGCCCCGGAAGCGGCACCGATACCGGCACCGATACCGGCTCCGGCACCCCCGCCCCAGGTGGTCGCGGCAGCCGCCGTCCCCGCTCCGCCCGTCCACCTCGCTCCGCCCGTCCCGTCCGTGCCCGCGTCACCGCCCGCGCTCGCCCCGGTGGCCGACGGCGCCGGCCTGATCGAGCGCCAGCTCGACCTGCTCGGCCAGTTCTCCGACCTGATGCGCGACCAGCTCGGCCTGCTGGCCGGGACCGGGGCGGCGCCGCCCGCGCTCCCCGGGGCTGCCGCCCCCGTCGCCCTGCCGCCGGCCGTCGCCCAGGTCGCTGCCGTCACCCCGGCCGCCGCTGCCCCCGCCGTCACCTCCGCCGCCGCCGCACCCGCGTCGGCCACCCCGCCCGCCCCGCAGGTGCACGGCCCCCGGGTGACCGTCTCCCGGGAGTCCGGCATGGCCTCCGGCGGCCTGACCGACCAGCAGCGCGCCCACGTGGACGAGCTGGTCGCCCGCTTCACCGCCCGGACCGCCGCCTCCAAGGCGGTCACCCGCCGCCACCGGCGCACCCTCGCGGACAGCCGCGCCGTGGTCGGCTTCCGCTCCGCGACCAAGGAGATGCTCTACCCGCTCGCCGCCCGCCGGGCCCGGGGCTCCCGCCTGGAGGACCTCGACGGCAACACGTACGTCGACATCACCATGGGCTTCGGCGTCCTGCTGTTCGGCCACGACCCGGAGTTCGTCTCCGACGCCGTCCGCGAGCACCTGGCCGGCGGACTGCGGCTGGGCCCGCGCGGCCCGGAGACCGGCGAGGCCGCCGAACTGCTGGCGGAGCTGACCGGCACCGAGCGGGTCGCGTTCGCCAACTCCGGCACCGAGGCGAACGCCGGGGCGATCCGGCTGGCCCGCGCGTACACCGGCCGCGACAAGATCGTCATGTTCGAGGGCTCCTACCACGGCCACTTCGACCACACCCTGGGCCGGACCGTGGGCCGCGGCGCCGACCGGGAGACCGTCCCGGTGTCGATCGGCATCCCCGGCAGCGCGGTCGCCGACCTCGTGGTGCTGCGGTACGGCGATCCGGAGAGCCTCCAGGTGATCGAGGAACTCGGCGACCGGATCGCCGCCGTGCTGGTCGAACCCGTCCAGAGCCGCCACCCGGGGCGCCAGCCGGTCGACTTCGTCCGCTCGCTGCGCGAACTGACCGCCCGCCGAGGCATCGTGCTGGTCTTCGACCAGATGCTCACCGGCTTCCGGCCGCACCTGCGCGGTGCCGAGGGCTTCTGGGGCGTGACCCCGGACGTCTCCACCTACGGCAAGGTGCTCGGCGGCGGCTACCCGATCGGCGCGATCGCCGGGCGCGCCGACATCCTGGACGGGATCGACGGCGGCCACTGGGACTACGGGGACGACAGCTACCCGCCCAGGGACACCACCTTCTTCGGCGGCACCTACATCCAGCACCCGCTGGCGATGACCGCGGCGGGCGCCGTGCTGCGCCACCTCAAGGCGTCCGGCCCCGGCTTGCAGGAGCGGCTGAACGCCCGCACCGACGAGCTGGCCGCGACCCTCAACGGGTTCTTCGAGGAGGAGGAGTTCCCGCTGCGGCTGGCCCACTTCGGCTCGCTGTTCCGGTTCGAGCCGCGGGCCGACATGGAACTGCTCTTCCCGCAGCTGCTGACCCGCGGGGTCTACGTGTGGGAGTGGCGCAACTTCTTCCTCTCCACCGCCCACACCGACGGCGACCTGGAGTTCGTGGTCGACGCGGTCCGCGACTCGCTGCGCGACCTGCGGCGCGGCGGCTTCTTCCCGGCCTCGCCCGGGGTACGGCTCCCGGCCCCGCGCCCGGCGGCCGCACTCCCGGAGCCCGCGGCGGACGACCGTACGAGCACCGGCACCACCGGCACCACCGGCACCACCGGCACCACCGGCACCACCGGCACCACCGGCACCACCGGCGCCGGCCACACCGAGCCCGCCGGGACGCCGTACCACCCGGTCAGCGACCCGCAGCGCCCGGTCGACTTCAGCCTCTACTTCTTCGGCGACTACCCCCTGGACTCCCCGGAGGACGAGAAGTACCGCATCGTCCTGGAGAGCGCCCGCTTCGCCGACCGGCACGACTTCCACGCCGTCTGGCTGCCGGAGCGCCACTTCCACTCCTTCGGCGGGATCTTCCCCAACCCCTCGGTCCTGGCCGCCGCACTGGCCCGGGAGACCACCCGGATCCGGCTCAACGCGGGCTGCGCGGTCCTGCCGCTGCACCACCCCGTCCGGGTGGCCGAGGAGTGGTCGGTGGTCGACAACCTGTCCGGCGGCCGGGTCGGCCTGGGCTGCGCCAGCGGCTGGCACCCCAACGACTTCCTGTTCTTCCCCGAGAACTACGGCGGCCACAAGGAGCTGATGCACCAGCAGATCGACACCGTCCGGGCGCTGTGGCGCGGCGAGCCCTACCGGGGCCGCAACGGCAAGGGGGAGCCGATCGAGGTGACCCTGCACCCGCGCCCGCTGCAGGAGCAGCCGCCCATGTTCACCGCGATCGTCGGCAACCCGGACAGCTTCCGCGAGGCCGCCCGGCACGACCTGGGCATCATCACCAACCTGATGACCCAGGACGTCGCCCAGCTCGCCGGGAACGTCGCGCTCTACCGGCGCACCCGGGCCGAGCACGGCCTCGACCCGGAGGCCGGCCGGGTGGTCGTGCTCGTCCACACCTACCTGGGCGCCGACCTCGCCACCGCCCGCGAGCAGGCGTACCGCCCGTTCTGCCACTACCTGCGCTCCTCGCTCTCGCTGTTCGGGCAGATGGCCAACAGCCTCGGCCTGACCCTGGACTTCGAGAACACCCCGGAGGAGGACCTGGAGTTCGTGCTGGAGCGCGCCTACGAGCGGTACTGCGCCTCCCGCGCGCTGATCGGCACCCCGGAGAGCGTGCGGTCCGTCCTGGCCGAGCTACGGGCGGCCGGCGCGGACGAGATCGCCTGCTTCGTGGACTTCGGGCTCGCCCCCGACCTGGTGGCCTCCGGCCTGCCGCAGATCGACGCCCTGCGCCGCTCCGCCCAGCGCGGCGCCCCGCTGTCCTACGCGCAGCAGCGGATGTGGTTCCTGCACCGGATGCTGCCCGACACCGGGCAGTACAACGAGGTCAAGGCCATCGAGCTGGACGGCCCGCTCGACCCGGCCGCACTCGACACCGCGCTGCGCGCGCTGGTCGAACGGCACGTCGGGCTGCGCAGTGCCTTCCGCGAGCAGGACGGCGAACCGTTCCAGCAGGTGCTCCCGGTGCCCGAGGGCCCGCTGCTGGAGCGGGTCGCGGCCGACGGGCCCGAGCACGAGGCGGTGGCCGCGCTGGTCGCCGCCGAGGGTACCCACCGCTTCGACCTGACCGAGGGCTCGCTGTTCCGGGCCCGGCTGCTGGAGACGGGGCCCGACCGGCAGGTCCTGGTGCTGTCGATGCACCACATCGTGATCGACACCCTGTCCACCGTGGTGATCACCCGGGAACTGGGCGAGCTGTACCGGGCCGCCCGGGAGCAGCGCCCCGCCCGGCTGCCGGTGCTCACCACCACCCCGGCCGCCGAAGCCGCCCGGGAGCGGGCCGCGGTGGCCGCCGGGGCGTACGACGAGAGCCTCGCGTACTGGCGCAAGGTGCTCGGCGGCGACCTGCCGGTGCTGGCCCTGCCGACCGACCGGCCGCGCCCGGCGGTGCCGGACGGCCGGGGCCGCTCCCACGTCCGCCAACTTCCCGCCGAACTCTCTGACGGCCTGCGGGACTTGGCCCGCAGCCGCCGCTCGACCCTGTTCATGGTGCTGCTCACCGCCTTCGCCGGGGTGCTGCAGCGCTACGGCGGCCAGGACGAGGTGGTGCTGGGCACCCCGGTGGCCAACCGGACCGAGGGCACCGAGAACCTGGTCGGCTTCTTCGTCAACTCGCTGGCGCTGCGGCTGGACCTGTCCGGGGAACCGGACTTCGCCGAGGCGCTGGACCGGGTCCGCTCCAGCGCGCTGGACGCCTACGAGCACCAGCAGCTGCCCTTCGAGGTCCTGGTCCAGGAGCTCAACCCGCAGCGGGACACCAGCCGCAACCCGCTCTTCCAGGTCCTCGTCGAGTTCGAGAACCACGCCGTCTTCGAACTCGACCTGCCCGGGGTGACGGCCCGCCCGCTGGACCACGTGGTGGACCGCTCCGCCTTCGACCTGTCGCTCTTCCTCACCAACCTGCCGGACGGCATCCGCTGCCACGTCGAGTACGCCGAGGCCCTGTTCGACCGGGCCACGGTGGACCGGCTGTTCGACGCCTTCCAGCGGCTGCTCACCGCCGCCGTCGCCGACCCGGCCCGCCCGCTCGCCGAACTGACGGCCACCCCGGCCGACCCCGCCCTGGAGTGCGGGCCCGAGGCGCAGCCGGCGCCCGCGCACCCGCTGGCGGCGGTGGCCGCCGTCGCGGCCGCCCGTCCGGACGCCCTCGCGGTGGTCGCCGCCGACGGCACCGGGACCGACTACCGGACGCTGCACGCCCGGGCCGGCGAGCTGGCCGGCCGGCTGCTGGCCGCCGGGGTGCGGGAGGGCAGCCGGGTGGGCGTGCTGCTGCCGCGCTCGGTGGACCAGGTGGCCGCGCTGCTGGCCGTGCTGCGCCTCGGCGCCGTCCACGTGCCGATCGACCCGCTGCAGGGCCCAGAGCGCTGCCGGCTGATCGCCGCGGACAGCGCACCGGCCGTGCTGCTCACCGCCTCGGACACGGACCTGATGGGCCTGTCCCTGCCGACGGTCCTGACGGACTCCGATGCCGAGGCCGATGCCGAGGCCGTCGTCGCCGCCGAACTGCCGCCGCTGCCCGCCCCCTCCGCGCAGGCCCCCGCGTACCTGCTGTACACCTCCGGCTCCACCGGCCGCCCCAAGGGCGTGCTGATGCACACCCTCGGCCTGTCCGCGCTGCTGGCCTGGAACGTCGCCGAGCACCCGGCCGCCCGCACGCTGCAGTACGCCTCCTGCGGGTTCGACGTCAGCGTCCAGGAGGTGCTCACCACGCTGGCCGGCGGCGGCACCCTGCTGCTGATCGAGGAGGAGACCCGCTACGACGTGACGGCGCTGGCCGCCGTGGTCCGCGCGACCCGGGCCGAGCGGCTGCACCTGCCGTACACCCCGCTGGCCGCGCTGGTCGACGCCCTCGGCGGCGAACCGGTGCCCGACCTGCGCGAACTGATCACGGGCGGCGAGCAGTTGCTGCTCACCCCCGGGCTGCGGGCCTTCCTCGCCCGCAACCCCGGCTGCCGGCTGATCAACCACTACGGCCCCACCGAGACCCACGCCGTCACGGCCGGCGAGGTCGCCCCGGACGGACCGGACCACGCGGCGATCGGCCGCCCGGTGCCGGGCACCCGCATCCTGCTGCTGGACGCCGCCGGGCGCCCCGTCCCGCCCGGGGCGGTCGGCGAGATCCACGCGCTCGGCGTCCAGGTCGGGCTCGGCTACCCCGGCCGGGAGCAGGAGAGCGCCGCCGTCTTCACCGACACCCCGGACGGCCGCCGCTACCGCACCGGCGACCTCGGCCGCTGGCGGCCCGACGGCACCCTGGAGTACCTCGGCCGCGCCGACCGCCAGGTCAAGGTGCGCGGCTACCGGATCGAGCCGGGCGAGGTCGAGACCGTGCTGCAGTCCGTCCCGGGCGTGCGCGGCGCGGCCGTGACGGCCCGCCGCACCGAGACGGGCACCACGCTGGCCGGGTACGTGCAGTGCGCCGCCGCCGAACTGCCCCGGGTCCGCGACCACCTGGCCGACCTGCTGCCCGAGCACATGGTGCCGGGGCTCTGGGCCGCGGTGGCGGCGCTGCCCTTCACCGCGCACGGCAAGCTGGACGCCGCCGCCCTGCCGGAGCCGCTGCCGCTGGGCGCGGGCCGGGCCGCCGTCGCCCCGGCCACCGAACTGGAACGCACCGTGCAACGGCTGTGGGAGGAGGAGCTCGGCCGCCCCGCAGGCGTGGAGACCTCCTTCTTCGACCTCGGCGGGCACTCGCTGGCCGCCACCCGGCTGCTGAACCGGGTCCGCGAGGCCACCGGGATCCGGACCGGCGTCCTGGACTTCTTCCGCCGCCCGACCATCCGCGCCATGGCCGCCCAGCAGCCGCAGACCGAGGACCGCCAGGCCCCGGCCTACGAGGAGGGCACGCTGTGACGACCCCTATCGACGATGGCTGGCACCGGCTCGTCCGGCTGCTCGACGAGCGCGAGATCGTCCTGCGCACCACCGGCGACCGGCTCGGCTACCTCGCCCCGCCCGGCGCGCTCGACGAGGAGGCCACCGGGCTCGTCCGGGCCCACCGGGAACGGCTGCTGACCACCCTGACCGGCGCCGGCACGGCCCTCGCCGCCGCGCCCGCCGGGGTGGCACAGCGCCGGATGCACCGGGCGCACGACCGGGCGGCGGACCCGGCGGTGTGGAACATCACCCAGCGGATCGCCCTGCGCGGGCCGCTGGAGCCCGAGCGGCTGGCCGCCGCGCTGACGGCGCTGACCGGGCGCCACGAGAGCCTGCGCACCAGCTACCGGGACACCGACCTGGGCCTGCTCCAACAGGTGCTGCCGAACGCCCCGGTGCGGCTCCCGGTCGCCGACCTGCGCACGCTCACGCCCGGTGCGCGGGACGCGGCGCTCGCCGAGGCCACCCGGGCCGAGAGCGACCGCCCCTTCGACCTGGCCACGGCCCCGCTGCTGCGCGCCCGGCTGCTGCGGCCCGCCGATGACGCGTGGGTGCTGCTGCTGACACTCCATCACATCGCGGTCGACGGCTGGTCGTTGGCCACTCTGCTGGCCGATCTGGGCACGTTGTACCGCCCGGACGGGCGGCTGCCGGAGGACCCGGGCCGGATGACCGACCACGCCTGCTGGGAGCGGACCGTGGTCACCCGCGCCGCTGTCGCCGAGGCCGCCGACCACTGGGCCAAGACCCTGGACGGCGTCGCGTCGGCGGTGGACCTGCCCACCGCCCGCCCCCGCCCCGCACAGCGCTCCGGGCGGGGCGCCACGGCCGCCTTCCGCCTCCCCGCGGCACTGGCCGAGGCGGTGGGCCGCTACGCCGCCGCCCGCTCCACCACCGCCTCGGCCGTCCTGCTCGCCGCCTACGCGCGGCTGCTGGGCGAGCTGAGCGGGGCGGCGGAGACCCTGGTGGTGCTCTCCCACGCCAACCGCACCCGGCCGGCCGACGAAGGGGTCGTCGGCCTGCTCACCTTCGGCCTCCCGATCCGGCTGCCCACCCGCTCCCCGGGCGGGTTCGGGGCGTCGGTCGACACGGCCGCGACGGCGATCGCCACCGCCCTCGACCACGCCACCGTCCCCTTCGGCCTGCTGGTCGAACCGCTGCGCGAACGCGGCGTCCGGCTGCCGGACGCCTACCCGCAGGTCCTGCTCACCGTGCAGAGCACCCCGCCCGCCGTCCTCGACCTCCCCGGCCTGACCGCCGAGGTCGAGGACGTGCCGGGCCCCTCGGCCCGCTCCGACCTCCTGCTGCTCCTCACCCCGGACGCGGACGGCTACGAGGGCCTGGCCGAGTACGACGCCGACCTGTTCGACCCGGACACCGTGCGTTCCTGGCTCGACACCCTGGTGAACGACCTGGCCCGGCACCTGACGGACCGGCCGGGCTGACCGGGCGGACTGGCCGATCGGCGGCTGACCCGGCCGAGAGGGCCTACGACCGGGTCAGCCGCCGCTCGGGCTCCTCGGCGTCGGCTTGCCGGGGGAGTGGAAGCACCCCGGGCAGTGCGATCGGAGACCAGAATTTTCCGTGGAAAATTCTCCCAGCACGAGAGCACACCGGGGGGAGCATCACCGGCACCCCGCTCACGGACGGCTGTCCTCCCTGGTCCAGGCGCCGACGCCGAGCCGTCCCGTGGTACCCAGGTCGATCTCCGGGACGACCATCACCGGGGCCGCGTCGGGGGTGGCTCGGACCCGCACGTACGGGGCGTTCACCGGGCTGCCCGCCTCCACGGTGTTGCGCCACACCAGCGTGGAACGGGCGCCCTCTCCGGGGCGCAGCACGATCTCCTGCGGCGGGTCGTCCGCGCCGGTGCCGCCGGCGATCCCGGCGCCGCCGGACAGGAAGCGGACCCCGTCGACCGGCCGGTGCCCCACGTCGAGCAGTTGCAGCTTCGGGTAGCCGTTGACGGACACCGCGGACGTCCCGCAGTTGCGCAGGTGCAGGCCGACCGCGCGCAGGCCCATCGCGGCGTCGCCGTCATCCGCGTACAGCCGCAGGCCCGAGGCCGGGCAGGGGCCGCCCGGCCGCGAGGCCTCGGCGCTGGGCACACTGCGGACCTGGACGATCTTCACCAACGGTCCGGCGCCCGGCCGCGCCTGCCCGTGCCCGTCCAGCTCGATCCGACCCTTCGCGGTGGCCCCCGGAGCGAGCGAGGTGACGACCTGCGTCACGTTGTCCAGCGCACCCCCGGCCGCCGAGAGCCGGCTGAACACCGCTGTGACATCAGAGGTCTCGTCCTCCGGATTGGTGACCTCGTACTCGGCGCAGGCCGCACTGGCGGCCGTGATCCGCACCCCGCCCTGTGCGGGCCCGGGCGACGCCTGCGCATCGCGGGACGACGACGGCGACGGCGCCCCGCACGGCCCGGCACTGCCGGAGGCCGCCGGAATCCCCGTCGCCCCGTCTGCGCAGCCCACGAGCAGGGCCGCGCAGGCCGCGACCACCACAACCGCGGCAGCCGGCCGGCGGGCCGTCAGGTGATTCCCGGCGTTCTCGAACTGATGCATCAGCCGATGCGATCACGAACCACCCGGAACGACTATGAGCTGCGCCACTGCCCGCGCAACAGGACCGCAACGATCCGCCCGGCACCCGCCGAACCGAGCCCGGTCGGAGCTGCGGGCGCCCCTTCGCGCCGGCTGGCACCGTTGCCATCGGTGACCGGACCCCGCTGCCCGATGGTCCGAACCGGTCGCCTTCCGGCGCGGGGCGTGGTCTGCCGCGCGCGGTGGGGGATGTTCCGCGCCGGAGGCGACCAACAGAAAGGATTCTTCATGGTGGAGCACGTGTTCGCGCGCGTGGTACGGACGGTGACCGTCTCGGCCCTCGCCCTGGCGACGAGCGTCGGTGCGAGTGGTACGGCCGGCGCCGCCTCGCCGGAGGACCACCCCGTCGAGGTGAGCATCGGAGCCTCCGGTCTGCAAGCACCGGACACTGCGAAGGGCGGCCTGGTCAGTTTCCGGGTCAAGACGGACGACCCGAACGGCCGGCAGCTACAGCTGCTGCGTCCGCACGGGGGAGTGACCATCGACCAGGTCATCCGGGACCTCGCCGACGCGGTCAGCCCGTCGCCGGCCACCGCGAGCGCCGGGATCCGGGCGGTGAACGGTGAGGCGGACCTGCTGGGCGGGGCGCTGGTCACCTCGCAGGTGCACGAGCAGTTCACCGAGGAGGTCAGCCCCGGGCCGGTCTACCTGATGGACCTCACCGCGTTCCGGGCGGACCCGGCCCACCCGGTCTCCAGGCTGCTGAACCTGGTGGGCACGAACGGTCAGAACGACAACCAGGTCCGCTTCGACGACGGCATCGTGATCGAGAAGGACACGGCCGAGGGCCCGCGTTTCCAGACCGAGGACGTCGACCACGCGCACCTGGCCTACCTGGTGCACGACGGGTCCGAGCAGATCCACGAGATGCAGCTGCGGCCGATCGGTGCGGACACCACCGACGAGCAGATCGGGGAGTACCTGAGGGACGTCGCGCTGGGCGGCCTGCCGGCCCGGTCCCCGTTCACCGGGCCGGCCACCGGCCTCGGCGCCATGTCCGGCGACCGCACCGCCTCCGTGCAGGCCCACGGCCTGCAGCCCGGACGGTACGTCCTGCTCTGCATGATTCCCGACGAGCGGACGGGCGTCCCGAACGCCGGCCTGGGCATGCGCAAGATCGTCACCCTGAAGTGACCGGCCGGGCCCTGGCACGCCGGCGGCAGCGGGCTGCCAGGGCCGACCGCCCCGGTCGGCGCATCTTCGCGATGGCGGGCCGGGTCAGGCGCCGAGCACGTCGTCGGCGCTGCGGGGTTCCGTGCGCGGCTGCTGGTTGAGCTTGTGGCGCGCGATGGAGGACCGCCGGTAGACCTCCTTGCGGGCCCGCATGATGTTGCCCAGGGGCGCGTGCTCGGCGGTGACCCGCCAGGGCGTGAAGGACAGCGAGTCCATCCTCTCCAGGTTCTCGGGGCCGGAGATGTCCTGCTGCGGCAGCCGCAGCTTGGCCACGGTGACGGACGGCGAGAGCTGCTCGGGCCACTCCACGGTGGTGTCCTCCACCGGCATGCGCTCCAGGTCGGTGCAGAGCTGGACCTGGATGTCGAAGGCGTAGGGCCGCTCCTGGAGCTCGGCTTGCAGGGCCGGCCGGAAGATCTCCTCCCCCGAGGCCGGGTCGATGGTGCGCCGGACCACCGCCGCGGCGAAGGCCGGGTCGGGGGTGATGCGCACCTTGGCGATGTAGTCCCCGTGCCGGACCGCGCCCATCGTCCAGTAGCTGGACAGCAGCAGGTTCGCCGGAGGCGTCTTCGACAGGCGGAGGAAGGCCAGGAACTCGTCCCAGGCCCAGTCGTCCTGGTCCAGCGTTCCTTTTCCGGTCACGAACTCGGTGAAGAACCGATGTGCGCCGGGTCGGCCCTGGGAGAAGTACGCCGGCGCGTTCAGGAACAGTTCCTGGATGAACAGGTAGTGCTCGACCGTGTTGCAGAAGAAGACCGGCCCGTTGATGTTGGCGTAGTCGAACGTGCCCGTGTCCGGTTCGTCCTCCAGCAGGGTCGGGCCGGGGATGTCGAACATCTTCAGCGCCAGTCCGGTGGCGGCGCCCAGACGCGCGTCGGCTCCGGCGTGGGGCGAGCCGTTGGAGAAGCGGATCAGCGCGTCGTGGGTTCCCGCAGTCGCGTAGATTCCCTGGGCGTACTCGGGGGGCAGCCCGTCCAGGATCTCCACTTCCCCTCGGACCAGCCCGTAGCCCTTGGCGTGGGCGTCGCGCAGGGCCCGTCCGGTGCCACCGGCCTTGACCGACTCGGCGATGTAGCTCTCGGTCTTCTCGATCACGGTCTGCACGTCGCGGTCGAAGTGGGGGTCGTCGTCTTCGACGTCGGGCGTGTAGCGGACGAACTGTGCTGTCATGACTCCGACCTCTCCTCGGAGAGTGCGACCGGACCTCAGGGGGTGGGAATCGCCCTCAGCCCTCCAGCTCGGCGAGCCAGCGCAGGGCGCGCAGACCCGGCAGGAAGCAGTACTCGCCGCCGCGGGTGACCACGAAGCTGGGCAGGTTCCTCAGACGACGCCGGACCGGCTTCTCGGGGATGGTGACGCTGCCGGTTCCGCCGTGATGCCCGGCCACCGGGTCCTTCTCGCCGGGGTAGCCGATGAAGTTGCCGTCGTTGACCCACTCGGCCTTGATGAACTCGAACTGCCGTTCCAGATGGGCCCCCATGAACACTCCGACCAGGCCGCGGTCGGCGCCGTCGTCCTCCAGCACGCCCTCGGGCAGCGGCGGGCCGTAGGTCGTGCCGCGCCGGATGAGCCGGTGCATCCGCGCGTCGCCGATGATGGTGGAATCACGGGGGTTGGTGCGCCGGATGTGCGCACCGGCCGGGCACCGGAAGCCGCGGTCGTCGTTCTCCCGGTACAGGAAGTCGTTGACGCGGCGCGGATCGGCCGCCAGCTCCGGATCATCGTGCTCCGGCGCCAGCGTCAGCGGCGCCCCGCTCGGCCAGCGCCCGACCATCTTCGCCGCCAGCAGTGCCTCCTCCTCGGCGCTGGAGCTGTTCGCCCGCAGGTACCGGCGCCAGGCCGCCACGTTGGTGTGGATCTTGCGAACGGCCACGTAGGTCCCGTTGCGTCCCAGGACGTCGGGGCTGGGCACGGGCGGCAGGCTGCCGGTTTCGTCGGGGTAACCGAGGATGAACTCGCCGGCCTTGATCGGGACTTCCTGCGGGTTGGAGCCGGGCAGCCCGACGCCCTCGATGTTCGGATGGCTGATGCCGTCACGGAAGCCGAAGGTGGTACGCCCGGTCGGGAGCTGGTGGACCTCCTGCTGCCAGATCACCTGGACACCGGGTGTGTCCTCGTAGGCGACACGGGCCCGCTCCAGCTCCCTCTCCAGCTGCGCCGCGTCGGAGGAGAGGGCGCTCAACGCGATGTGGACCTCACCGGTTCCGAACGGTGCCTCCCAGTGGGCCGGTGCACTCTCGCCCACGTCGCCGATCAGCCCGGCCCGAGCGGCCATGCCCTCGCGGAACGCCCGCGGAAAGCTGTCCAGCGACTCCCGGGGCACCCCCAGGGCCCTCAGCCCCTGGTAGGTGAACGCCACGGTCACCCAGGCATCCCGGCTCGGGTCCACGCTGGGCAGACCACCCGAGGTCAACGGGAGCAGCCGGCGCAGCAGGGCGCGCCCGACGTGGCGGTCATCCACGCGCAGGAAGACGAACCTTCCCTCGTAGGGCACGGGCCGTGGACGCAGGGCCCCGCTCTGGACGTCGTCGATCTCGACGCGCACGCCCGCCGCGCTGCTGCCGTCCGCTGTGTTCATGGTCGCTTGTGCCTCTCCATACCTGTCTCCACACCTGTCTCTGCATCTGTCTCTGCCTGGACAGCCCGGCAACGGCCGACTCGCACCGGCCGAGTTGCTCCACCGATGGTGGGTGGGCTCCGACCGTCGGCCGTGCCCGGGTTCTATGCCGAGGCTTCCTCCAGCAGCTTCCGGAACGCCGGCGTGGCCACCAACTCCGCGTTGGCCGGGTTGTCCAGCGCCGCCCGGAACTGGGGGGTGTCCAGCACCTCCTGGAACGCGTCGTCCACGCGGTGGTCCTTGTAGATCTGCTGAATGGTGAGGTCGGGATAGGCGCTGACGAAGACCCCCGCGGGCTCCTGGTGGGCGACGAACCAGTCCTTCGCCCCCGGATCGGTGACGCCGGGGAACCCTTCGCTGTGCGAGAAGATCCTGTCGAAGCGGGACCCGACCACCGTCTGGGCGAAGTCGTCGATGTAGGTGTCCCAGGAGCCGTCGAAAACGCTGGCGAACATGAACCGGGTGTCGTTGTCGAAGATCACGTGCCGTGCGTCGTGCAAGGTGCCGATCTGGCGCACTGCCGCATGGACCTTCTCGTCGTCCGCCGAGTCGGCGAGCGTGGCCAGGTCCTCACGCAGCGCATCCGCGTGGCCCGGCTTGATCCTGGTGAAGACGGTGAACTCGCTGCAGACCCCATCCGACCTGCCCGGGCGTTCGGGGTGAGCCGATGGCGTTGCGCCTGTCGTCGCGGTCATCATGACGTCCTCCTGCCATGGTCGGTGCGAGGGTCGCCAACCGCCCGAACATGAGGCGCCATCGCCCTCACCTCTTCATCCTGACCCGAGCGCGACGGGGGCACCACCGGGCAACGAGCAGGCCGAGGCCCTCAGAGCTCCGAGAAGCTCACGAGGACAGCTTCGTCAGAGCGCAGGATCATGGAACATGGGCCTGCCGGGTTCGTCGTCACGCGCTCTGACTCCCGTCTGGAGGCAATCATGGGCAAAGTTCTCGGTGACGTCCTGGGTCTCGCAGCCGGCGTCGCGATCAGCCCACTGCCGATCATCGCCATCATCCTCATCCTCGCCACGCCTCGGGGACGCCTCAACGGAGTCCTCTTCGCCGTCGGCTGGATCCTGGGGCTCTCGGCGCTGGGCGCGGTGATGCTGGCGGTCGCTTCCCCCGCAGGCGCCTCTGCCCACGATCACCCGGCCACCTGGGTGGGAGTCCTCAAGCTCGTTCTGGGCCTGCTCCTCGTCCTCTTCGGCGCCCGGCAGTGGCACCGGCGCCCGAAGGATCCGTCGCAGGCCCAGCTGCCGAAGTGGATGAGCGCGATCGACCGCCTCACGCCGGTCAAGGTCCTCGCACTCGGACTGGCCCTGTCCGCGCTCAACGCCAAGAACGCCCCGCTGACCATCGCCGCGGGCGCCGCGATCGGCTCGGCCGGACTGCCGGTAGGGCAGCAGATCGCCTCACTGGCGGTCTTCGTCGTGATCGCCACCCTCGGCCTGTTGGCCCCCCTGGGAGTCTTCGTGCTCGGGGGAGAGCGAGCCCAGACCACGCTCGGTAACTGGAAGGACTGGGCAGCCCAGCACAACGTCGCCGTGATGGCGGTCCTGTTCTTCGTCCTCGGATTGAAACTGTTCGGAGACGGGATCTCCGTCCTCACCTCCTGACAGGCCGCTCCGTGAATCCCTTTCCTGGCGCGGAAGTCCGTGACCATGGAGGCGTCAGGTCGCGCCGATCGACAGGGCGCGGCACTGCCTAGTTTTCGCGCCGGGTCTCACGCCGGGTCTCGCGCTGGAGGTCGGCCACGTGGTGGAGGGCGGTCTTGAAGGCGGCGTACTCCCGCGCGCCCAGCGCCTTCGCGTGGCGCTCCTCGATCGAGCGCATGATGGCGGCGGCCGCCTCCATCTGGAGCAGGCCGCGTTCGGTGGGGTGGATCAGTTTGGCGCGGCGGTCCGCGGGGTCGGGTCTGCGTTCGACGTAACCCAGGCGTTCGAGGTCGTCGACGAGGGTCCCGATGACCTGCTTGTGCTGTCCGGAGGCGCGGGCGAGTTCGCTGGCGCGGATGCCGTCGGTACGCAGGTAGGCGAGCACGGCGCCGGCGCGGGGCTGGATGTCGTCGAAGCCCTGCTCGGCGAGCACGGTGAACAGCTCGCGCTGGACGGAGAAGAGCACCCGGGCGGCGAGCACGCCGAGGTCCGGTTCCGCCGCCTGGTGTCCGCTCAACGCCTCTCCCGCTTCCGCCGTCTCTGGGCCTGCCCCGCGTTCTGCCCTGTGACCAGCAACTTTAGTCGCCCGCCCGGTGGGCTCGGGCGACACCCCAGGCGTTCCGGCGCCCCGCCCTGACCAGTGCTTGCGCCCCGGGGGACAGGGGTATAGCGTCAAAGTAGTCACTAATCTTGACTATCAATATCAGTGACTACTAGTGGCCAATGGAGCCGTGGCTCAACCCGAAGGAGCGCACGATGAGCGAGCACAGCAAGTTCCTGGAGCCGGTAACCCGGGAGAACGCCGCCGTGGTCCTGGTCGACCACCAGGTGGGCCTGCTGTCCGGCGTCCGGGACATCCCGCTCGGCGAGCTGAAGCACAACGTGGTCGCGCTGGCGCGCGCGGCGACCGTGCTCGGCATCCCGCTGGTCGTCACCACCACCGCGGCCGACAGCATGTGGGGGCCGACCACTCCGGAACTGGTCCAGGCCCTGCCGGCCGGACAGCGGATCATCGACCGCAGCACGGTCAACGCCTGGCACGACGGCCGGGTCCGCGAGGCCATCGAGGCCACCGGGCGGCAGAAACTGATCTTCGCCGGAGTGTCCCTGGAGGTGTGCGCGGCGCTGCCCGCGATCGCCGCGACGGCCGCCGGGCACCACGCGTACGTCGCCGTGGACGCCTCCGGCACCTTCAGCCAGGCCAAGCGCGAGGCGGGACTGCTGCGCATGCAGCAGGCGGGCGTCACCGTCTCCGACTACGCCACCCTCATGGTCGAGGCCCTGGCCGACAACGCCGCCCCCGAGGCCGGCGACCTCTACGCCGCCCTCGACATGCCCTTCGCCGTCCTGGTCGGCCAGATCTCGGCGGCCGCCCGCCCCGCGTAACGGCCGGCGCACTCACCTGACCCGGCCGTCACCGACCCACCCCACGGGGGGATGCGCCTCGCCCGTCGCCCGTCGCCCGTGGCCCGTCGCCCGTCGCCTGTCAGTGCCAGCTGGCATGCTGCCGGACGGAAGAGGCCGGCAACGGGTGGCAAGGGCTGTGTGCGATGGGTTTTGAGGGCGGGGTCTGGCGTCTGGTGCGCCGGGAAGAGCCGGTGGGCGAGATCGTGGTCGAGGAGGCGGACTTCCCGTGGCTCCACGGGCGCTTCGTGCCGGGAACGGCGTTCCCCGCCGTCCAGCCGTTCTTCGCCCGTTCGCTCGCGCTGTCCGAGGCGGAGGACTGGGAGGCCTTCGACGACGCGTACGACGAGATCGCGAGCACCGTGTCGATGCTCTCGCCCTCGGGCCCGGTCGCCGAGTTCCTGCTGCACATCCAGGACGACAGGGCTTGGTTCCGGTGGAGTGACGAGCCGTTCGAGGACGCGGACGGGCAGGGCGGAGGGGAGGCGGGCAGTGCCGGACCGTCCGCCGCCTGACCGAAGTTCTCGCACGCGAGCCGCTGGGCCGGAGCATCGGCTTCGGTGAGCGTCTCGCCGAGGCGCTCCACCGCCTGGACCAGGAGCAGTTCGGAACGCTGCCGATCACCGGGGCGGTGTTGCCCGACGGCTCGCCGTTCCCTCAGTCGAGCGATCACTTCCTGTACGCGCGAGCTGCGGTCGTGGCTGCGGGCCCGCGACGTGTACGAGAGCGTGTTCCACGATCCCGAACGGTTCGCTCCGTTCACCGCGCGACAGTGCGAACCGCTGCTCTACGTGCACGAGGAGGCGTTCGAGCTTGTGACCGGGACGGAGTGGGACCGCCTCACCCGCTACGACTACGAGTCCTGTTCGAACGCGGACGGCTGGCCCGAGCTCCGCGGCTGAGCACCAACCGTCGCAGGGCACCGTTCACCGTAGAGCCGGTCTCCGGTCGCGGGCCGGTCCGCGTGGCGGCCGCACAGTGTTCAGCGGGATCGAGGAGCGGGCCCGGGCCCCGCTCGGTGGGCGAGCGGGGCCCGGTCCCCTGGCGGCTGCCGGTCCGGCAGGCAGGCAGGCAGCTCAGGCTTCGATGTTCTCCAGGTCCGCGAGCAGGCCCGGGTGCGTCGGCTTCCAGCGGAGGGCGGTGCGGGTGTGAGTGCTGGAGGCAGGCTGGTCGGCCGCGAAGATCGGGCCGAGGGGACCGAAGCTCTCCTGTGGCACCGGCTCGACGGGAAGGTCGAGCCGCCGTCCGATGACCGCGGCGATGTCGCGTACCGCGTCGCCTTCGTCGGCGACGGCGTGCCACGCGCTTCCGGCCGGGGCCTTCTCCAGGGCGAGCCGGAACAGGACGGCGGCGTCGAGCGCGTGGACGGCGGGCCAGCGCTGCGCGCCGTCTCCGGGGTAGCTGGCGACGCCGGTGCCGCGGGCGATGTTGGTGAGCAGCCCGGCGAACCCGCCCTGGCCCCGGTTGTGGACCGTGCGCGGCAGTCGTACCGCCGAGCTGCGTACGCCTCGTGAGGCGAGTGCGAGTGTGCGGTTCACCGACAGGCTGCGTCCGCTGACAGGTCCGTCCAGCGGCAGCGGGTCTTCCTCGGTCGAGGCGCGTCCCACCACGAGGGGCGTGCCGGACGCGGTGACGAGCGGCCTGTTCGTGCCGACGAGGGTGTCGCCGAGGGCCGCGAGTGCGGCGCTCTCCTCGGCGATCCCTCGCGCGAGCGCGTCGGGCGAGCTGAAGTCGTTGCTGAAGGCGAGGTGGATGACGCCGTCCGCCTGTTCCGCGCCGGTCCGCAGCACGTCGAGGTCGGCGAGCCCGCCACGGAGCACATCGGCGCCGGCGGCTTTCGCGGTGGCCGCGGAGGCGTCGGATCGGGCGAGGGCGGTGACCAGGTGGCCTGCGGTGAGCAGTTCGGCGACGACGGCGGAGCCGATCAGGCCTGTGCCGCCGGTGATGAAGACGCGCATGGTGAGCTCCGAGGAGTGATGCGACTGTTGTCCCATCACTGTACGACGCGATGCGACACTTGTCCCGTCACCTAGACTGGCACTATGCCGCGATGGAAACCCGATGCCCGACAACGCCTGGTCGTGGCTGCGCTCGGCCTGTTCGCCGAGCAGGGCTACGACGAAACGACCGTCGCTCAGATCACCGAGCGGGCGGGGCTCACGCGGAGCACCTTCTTCCGCCACTTCACCGACAAGCGCGAGATCCTCACCATGGGACAGACGGCGCTCAGCCGCCTGCTGGCCGAGGGCATCGACGGCGCCCCTGCGGACGCGACGCCGATGACGGCCGTCGCGGCCGGACTCGAACGCGCATCGGGTGAGATGACGTCGTTCAACCGCGAGCTCAGCCCGCTGCTGCACGCGGCGATCGAGGCGAACGCGGAGTTGCAGGCGCGCAACGTGCTGAAGTGCATCGGCATGGCCACGGCGATGGTCGACGCGCTGAAGCGACGGAACGTCGCGGAACCCACGGCGCAGGTGGCCGCCGAACTCGGCGTCCTCGCGTTCAGGCTCGGCTACGCCCGGTGGGCCGACCCCAGCCGCGACGAGGACCCCGGCGAGCTGGCGCCCCACACGCGAGCCGCGTTCGACCAACTCCGCGCGGCAGCCGCTGAGCTCCGCTGAGCTCCGCTGAGCTCCGCTGAGCTCCGCATCAGCCGCCACGAGGAGTCCTGCCGCCGGTTGCCGCCGCGTAGAGTGGACACAGAGAGTGCTGGATCACGGCTTCCCTTTTCGGAGGGTCATCGGTGAGACGCACGGATGCCTCCGGTGAGGCGGTGCCGGTCCGGCCGTTCCTGGACTTGGTCGACGGCGGCGCGAGTCGCGCCCGGCCGATCTGATCTGCGCGTCGGCGCCTCGTCTCGGGAGAGGCGATCCTGCTCGCGGCGGTTGCGGCGCGCGGGAGGAGACCTTCGCCATGAAACTGACCGCCGAGCGGCTGCGGACCTCCGTCCGCAGTGCCGCTCCGACCTCCACGCATCCGCCGCCGGTGTCCGCCGCCGACGTCGGCCTGCTGGTACTCCGGCTCGCCGGCCTGCTGCTGGCCGGCCACGGTGCCCAGAAACTCTTCGGACTGTTCGGTGGCGCCGGCCTGAGCGCGACCGGCAAGGGCTTCGAGGCCCTGGGCTACCGGCCCGGTGTGCTCTTCGCCGCGCTGGGCGGCGCCTCGGAGCTGGGTGGCGGCCTGGGCCTCGCCCTCGGGCTGTTCACCCCGCTGGCCGCCGCCGCCGTGATCGGGGTGATGATCAACGCGATGTCCGTCAGCTCGGGCGGCGGCCTGTGGGCCGACAAGGGCGGCATGGAGTACCCGCTGTGCCTGGCGCTGATCGCGATCGCGGTCTCCGCCATCGGACCCGGACGCCTGGCGCTGGACCGTTCGTTCCGGTGGGGCCAGGGCGGGTGGTGGAGTGCGGCCGTCGCCCTGGGGATGGGCGGCATCGGCGCGGCCATCGTGCTGTCCCTGCAAGGGGTGACCCTCTAGCGCCACCAGCAACCAGGCGCACCCCTCACCCAGGACGTGCTCGGCATCGACCTGGACGGCGACCTGGTCGGCACCGTCGAAGCAGGGTGTGGCCGCCGGGCGGCAGAACCGCGTCCAACTCGCTGAGCCCGGCACGCGGGCGCGCTCATCCGGCGTGGTCGTAGTCCGGCAGGATCACGCCGTTGTGGGCGGCGCGTCCCTCGGCGCCCGCCGGGTTGGTGGGGTTGCGCAGGGTCGCGTTGCGGGTGTCGAGCAGGTCCTGGGTGCCGGGGACGAGGGTGGTGCCGCCGGAGGCGGCCAGCGCCTGGTTCCGCTCCACGAAGGGGCGTGCCTTGCGCTCGTAGGCCGCGAAGGCGGCCGCGTGGTCGGTGTGGCCGGCCAGTTCTCCGGCCAGGAGGTAGGCGCCGACGAGCGAGACGCTGGAGCCCTGGCCGGACAGGAACGAGGTCGCGTGGGCCGCGTCACCGGCGAGGGCGACGCGGCCGCGGGACCAGGTGGGCATGTGGATCTGGCTGACGACGTCGAAGAACAGGTCGTCGGCCTCGCGCATCGCGTTCACCAGGCGCGGGATGTGCCAGCCGCGCTCGGGGAAGGCGGCGGCGACGAGTTCGCGCTGCGCCTGCGGGTCCCGGAAGGCGTTGACGGGGGCGTCCTCCCGCTTGAGGACGAGGAACCCGTGTACGCGGTCGGCGGGTTCGTGGGCGTAGAGGACGGCCGCCCGGCCTGGCGTGTTCCAGACGATCCCTTCGTGGGCGAGGCCCAGGTCGTTCGCGAGGGTGAAACCGGCGAAGACGTGGCCGAGGTAGCGGTGGAACGCGTCCTCGGGGCCGAAGACCAGCCCGCGGGTGTTGGAGTGCAGCCCGTCCGTACCGATCACCAGGTCGAAGGTGCGGTGGGCGCCGCTGTCGAAGGTGACGTCGACGCGGTCCGCCCGGTCGTCCAGGGTGGCGATGGAGTCGCCGAAGAGGAATTCGACCCGGTGGCGGAGCGGAGCGTAGAGGGCGCTCGCCAGGTCGCCGCGCCGTACTTCCAGGTCCAGGCCTGCGGCGCCTCCGTTGACGGTTTCGGGGGCGACGGAGCCGATGGGCGCCCCGTCGGCGTCCACGAACGAGAGCTTGCGCGTGTCCACGTGGGCCTCGCGCAGTTGCGGGAGCAGCCCCATGCGGTCGACGACCTCGCGGGCGGCGCCGCGGATGTCGATGGCGTACCCGCCGCCCCGTACGGCTGACGCGCGCTCGACGACGGTGACGTCGAAGCCGTAGCGGTCGAGCCAGTAGGCGAGGGCCGGGCCGGCGATGCTCGCGCCCGAGATGAGGACCTTGCGGTTCGCGGAGTGGTTGTTCACGGTGTGCTCTCCTCCTGGCTGTCGCATCCTGGCGGTCACACCGAAGATGCGTACCTTAGGTATCTTTATGGACGGCACGGCGCACCCGCGGAGAGCGGGCGCAACCCCAGGATATAGATACCTAAGTTAGGTATTCAAGTGGAGGTGGTGGTCCGATGACCGCGGACTCGCGGGACAACCCCGGCGCGGACGAGCAGGCGGCAGCCGTCTGGGCGGCCCTGCCCCGGCTGGCCCAGCTGAGCAACGCCATGACCCGCGGCCGCCTGGCCGAACGGGCGGCCGAGGCGGCGGGACTCGCCCTGGACCGCCCCGCACTGAGCGCGCTCATGACCCTGCACATGGCGGACCGGCCGCTGCGCATCGGGGAGATCGCCGAACGGATGCAGGTGGTCGGCCCGCACGTCACGCGACAGGTCCAGGCGCTGGAGCGGCGCGGCCTCGTCCATCGCGTCGGCGACCCGCACGACCGGCGTGCCAGCCTCATCGAGGCGACCGCTGAAGGGACGAGGGCCGCGAACGCCTACGCGACGTCCATGATCGGCTGGTTCACGGACGCGACGGCGCACTGGTCGGACCAGGACCGCGGGGACCTGGGCCGATTGCTCGCGAGGCTGGCCGACGACGTCATCGCCCGCTTGGCCCTCCTCGACGACGACGACAGGCCATCGCCCGCCACCTGACCGCACACGGCCGCAGCCGCGCCGTTGACCGTCGATCACCACCCGGCCGGTCCGCGGCGGCGCGCCCCGCCGTTGCGCCCCGCCGTTGTGCCGCCTCCTATCGGGCGGCGGCCTCGTGGTGAATCATGGAGGCGGCCGAACGGAGCGAGGGCCTCGGGGCGGACGGCATCAGGTCGGCCGTCGAGGGTCCTCATCGAGTGGGATGGGAACAGCATGCCTCTTAGCGGCGAATACGAGCCGAGCCCGGAGAAGTGGGTCAGCGACCAGGTCGCGTTGTACGAGGGCTCCGGGGGCGCCGAGGGCACGACGCTCCGGGGCGTGCCGGTGGTCGTCCTCACCAGCCTGGGGGCCAAGAGCGGGAAGATCCGCAAGAACCCGCTGATGCGGGTGGAACACGAGGGGACGTACGCCCTGGTGGCCTCGCAGGGCGGCGCGCCCAAGAATCCGACCTGGTACCACAACCTGGTCGCGCATCCGCGGGTCGAGCTCCAGGACGGCGGCGTGCGCCAGGACATGACGGCCCGCGAGGTCGAGGGCGCGGAGCGGGAGCTGTGGTGGTCCCGCGCGGTCGAGGTCTGGCCGGACTACGCCGAATACCAGACGAAGACGGACCGGGTGATCCCTGTCTTCGTGTTGGAGCCGGAGACCGCCGGCCGTTGACCCCGAACGGCTCGGGCGGGGCCCGGACGGTCAGAAACCGCCCACCCGCCCGAGCCCTTCGGCCGGGACGGCAGCTCCAGTGCGCGACATGACACGACGCGACATGGCACGAACGGAGAACCCGGCCGAAGCGGGCGAACCACTCGGACGAGGTCCTGCCGCCGCTCAAGCGTGCCGTCGGTGGGGTGGCGGCCGTCGACGTCAGCGGGGCCGTCGGGGCCTGGAGCCCCTCGTACCTCAGGAAGGCAGTCGAGCGGTACACCGACGGGTCGGCCCCCGAGCCGACGGGTGACGCGAAGGGGATCGGTGACGTCGTGGCCGAGCTCCCGGGCGACCGCCACGGGCCGGCCCGGCCCGGATCCGACCCCGTAGGCGGTGCGTTCGGCGTCCACGGGTCAGTCCGCCGACGCCCGACAGCCGCAGGGCCGTTGTCGCCCCCGGCACCACACCATCCTCACCGTCAGATGGCGGTCGGCCGCGGCCCTGGAGATCACGACCCCGGCCTCGGTCGCGAGATCGATGCCGAACCCGACCTCCACCTCGGCCGGCCCCGCCTCGCGCAACCGGGCCAGTACGGTGCTCGCCGTCGCGGTGACCGGGCCCAGCACCGTGGACAGCCCCACCGGTAGATCGCGTCACCGGCCCGGCCCGCCTTCACCGGCCCGGCCGCACCGTCCACAGCCTCGACGAGGATGGATCCACCGCCGTCGAGCGGGACCCGGACAAGCTGCTGACCCATGTCTGCACGGCCCAGCCTTCGCCGCGCAGCGCGGGTGTCAACGCCCTGGCCGCGAGCACCCGCCATGGAGCTGATGGACAGTCAGATTTCCTGCCGAGCCTGCCGAGCCTGACGATCGCACGTTCAAGGCCACATTCCGAACCGTCACCGGCCGCATTCCGGAACGTCGATCGCCCTGCCGCCGTATGCGCCGGCCCGAGGCACTGGGCGTCCGCATCCGACCACGGTGGACGGCTTGGGCCAATGCCGGTTCAGGCCAGCACGGACCCCTAGTTGGGCCACTGGTCAGAGGGCAGGATCGTACCCAACGGCAGCGACAAGCAGCCGAAAGGAACCGGGGCAGCGTCATCGCGGGACGCACCGGATCCGGACCACCTCCCGTCGCGCGTGTGTTCCGAAGGAGCCCTGCCATGATCCGCACCCGCATCGCGAAGGCCGCCGCGGTCGCCGCCCTCGTCACCCCGCTCGTCACCGCCACCCCGCTTCCGACGCCGCCCCTTGTGAGCATCGACACCATGGGCCGGCAGTAGCAGCCCACTTCGGGCCCACCCGCACGTCACCGGCCCGGGCGCCGCGTCCGTCGCCGTGACGGCGCCGCGCGGCCGGGGCGGTCGCCGGACCGGGGCGTTCTCACTCTGCTCTCACGTGTTGCACACCGGGCTCGTCCATGCCCTGTCCGGCGCACGGTCGAGGCGAATTCCCTCAGTGCCCTCGAGACCTGTCGTGGCCCGGATCTCTGGCGACGACACATCCGACCCGCGAACGAAGGAAACGTTTCACGATGAAGAAGGCTGTGCGCAATGCCCTGCAACTCCTCGTGGTGAGTGCGGTGCTGGCCGGCGGGGCGATGGCCGCGACGAGCCCCGCGCACGCGACCCTGCCCGATGTGTCCTGCGGCACGATCACCTCCGCCGACACCACCGCCGCCGCCCAACTGAACCAACAGCTCACCGGCAGCCTGCGGAACGCGATGAACGCGTACCGGATGTCCTGCGCCCGGGCCATCGTCAACACCGTGCGGGCCAACGGACTACCGCAGCAGGCCGAGGTCATCGCGATCACCACGGCGATCGTGGAATCCACCCTGCGGAACAACCCGAACATGGAGGACCACGACAGTGTCGGCCTGTTCCAGCAGCGGGCCTCGTGGGGCACCACCGCGCAGCGGCTCGATCCGGCGACGACGACCCGCAAGTTCATCAGCGCGATGCTCTCGACGTATCCGAACAACACTTGGCAGAGCAAGCCGATCGGCGAGGTCTGCCAAGGCGTCCAGCAGTCGGCCTATCCCGACCTCTACCAGGTTCAGGCGGCCGACGCGCAGAAGATCGTCAACGCCATCGGCCAGAGCCCCGCAACTCCGGTGGGGATGACGGGTTTTGCGTCGGCTGACTTCAATGGTGACGGGAAGACCGACCTGGCGGCGGTGGACGCGGCGACGGGGAAGATGTATCTGTACCCGGGGACCGGTGTCGGTACGTTCGGTGAGCGGAGTCTGATCGGTACCGGTTGGGACACGGTCAGCAACGTGACACCGGGTGACTTCAACGGTGACGGGAAGATCGACCTCGCCGCGGTGAACACCGCCAACGGGAATCTGTACATCTACCCGGGCAATGGCGCCGGCGCGTTCGGCACGCCGTGGTCGGCAGGCACCGGCTGGAACAACCTGGACCACCTCACCGGCGGTGACTTCAACGGTGACGGTAAGTCGGATATCGCCGCGGTCGGCACTGGCGACGGGAATCTGTACGTCTATCCGGGCAACGGCGCCGGTTCCTTCGCGGCGCCGATCAACGCCGGTACCGGCTGGAACACCCTGGGCAAGTTCGCCGGCGGTGACTTCAATGGTGACGGTAAGTCGGACATCGCGGCAGTCGGTACTGCTGACGGGAATCTGTACGTCTATCCGGGCAACGGCGCCGGTTCCTTCGCGGCGCCGATCAACGCCGGTACCGGCTGGAACATCATGCGCGACCTCATCGGCGGCGACTTCAACGCCGATGGCAGGACCGACCTCGCCGCCGTCCAGGCCCCCCAGGGATCGACCGGGGACATGTACTTCTACCCCGGCACCGGTCAGAGCACCTTCGGCAACCGCACCAACATCGGCACCGACTGGTAGACCCTGAGTTCCGCTCCCGCTCTGAGCTTGGCGTTTATCGTCGCAGGTCACTCGACCTGCGACGATGAACGCCAAGCTCAGAGCTCGGGGAGCGGGCAGCCCCGGCCGCTGCCGATCAGCTTGTTGACGATGCTCAGCGCGTCCTCGTGGCGGAACAGCACGGCGTACGGCAGTGCCGCCGCCGAGTGCCGTCGGACCAGTGTGGTCTGGTCCTCGGGAAGTTCCGGGTCCGCGACCAGCTCTGCCTGTGCGAGCAGTTCGGGTTGGTCGGTGCGGACCAGCTCCGCAGCGCAGAACCGTTCGAGTTGGTCCGGCCACGCCACGGCGACGCTCGGGCGCGGCCCGGGGGCAGCCGCCGGGGTCGCCAGCCAGGCCCGCACCGGGTCGTCGGAGGGGACGCGGCCGGGTTCGAAGAACGACCAGAACGTTCCCGGCCACATGGCGGAGGCGCGGTAGGCGGTGATCGACACATGGCTGCCCGTGGTCAGGTCGACTGCCAGGTGCACCGGTACGCCTTCCTCGTACCAGTGCGCTCCGTACTCACAGACGGCGAAGCGACGTCCGTCGTGGTCGAGGAGTACGAACGAGGTGTTACGGCGGCGCTCGGTGGCCAGGTCATGCCGTGTCACTAGGACGTCCAGCAACTCCTGGTGCCGTTCCGGTAGTTCCTCGCGGGAGAGGTCGAGCACGGGAGCCTCCAGGTCGACTGTTCGGCAGATCGGGTTCCCACTCTGCCCGTCCGGGGGCGATGAGGTGTGCGAATTCGATGTTTCGGGACGTCCCGTCTCGGCTGATCCGGTCCGAGCGCCCGGCGGTGGCCAGGTGGCGAACCGGCCGGTGGGGCGGCCGCTGTTCGGGCGGTGTCGGCGCCCGAGGCCGTGGGTTGTCCTGAGGTCCCCGGTGACCGGCGCGACGACTGACGGCGGGTCATCGCAACTCCCGGGCAGTGAGGCGGAGTTCCTCTGCTGCCGGTCTGCCGAGGCCCTGACCCGCCGTCGAGGGATCACCGCTGGCGGAGGCCGGCCTGATGGTCGATCCACGGGCCGATCGAGGCGGCGCCGTCCGTCAGGATGCCGAGGTGGTTGTCATGTGCCACGGTCTGGAAGGTGTCGTCGGCCGGGCGGCCGGCTTGTGCCGCGTAGGCGATCACCCGGGCCGGGTTGAACACCTCGTCCTGGGCGCCGATCCACACGCCGAGCGGCTTGGTCAGGCCGCGCAGCACGGCGGCGCTGTCGTCGGCGTTCTGCGCCAGTGCCATGTTCACCGTGTAGCGCGGGACCAGCTTCGCTGACTGGACCTCCTGGGACGTGTACGCGAACCCGAGCGCCGGGGTGTGTCCGTCGAGCACGTGGTTGCTGACCGCGTTGACCACGAAGGCGCGCTGGCAGACGGTGGCGAAGTTCGAGCCGCCGCTCACCTGTTCGGTGTCGGAGTGCAGGCCGAAGTCCGGGGCGAGGAGGACGTAGCCGGCTACCTGGTCGTCGATCCGGTCGAGGCTGTTGAGTACCAGGCCGGCGCCGGCCGAGTGGCCGCCGACGAAGAGCGGCAGTTTCGGCTGCTGCCGGTGCACGAAGTCGACCATGGTCCGGGTGTCCTGCCAGACCTGTTCCGGCGTCGGCGCGTCACCGCGCGGGCCGCCGGAGGCGCCGTGGCCCCGAATGTCCACCAGGTACGTCGCGATGTGGTGGTCGTCGGCGAGTTCGCGGCCGAGCGGGAGGTACCCGGCCGCGCTGTTGGCGCCCGAGCCGTGGTAGAACACCAGGCTCGCGACCGGGTCGGCGGGGAGGTACGCGTGGTACGCGAGCGGCACCCCGTCGGTCGCGGCGACCCGCCCGGTCGGGTCGGCGTTCGTGGCTGCGGTGGTCTGGTCCTGCTGCAATCCGCCCACCGCGGGCGTGGGGAAGGCGCAGGGCATCAGCGCGGCGGCGGCGCCCGCACCGGTCAGCACGCCCAGCGCGGCGACGGTGACACCCAGCACGCCCAGCGCCCCCACCCATCGGCGCAGCAGCGGCGCCCGACCGGCTGCTGTGCGCTGTGTCGCGGGCCCGTCCGCGGCGCCCTGCTCCAGCCAGCGGCGGACCGCAGGTTTGCGCAGCCGCCCGTAGGCCAGCAGCGGCAGGACGAGTCCGGCCGCCGGCAGCGCGCTGCCGAACCGGAGGGCCTGGTAGACCCGGATCGCCGCGAGCAGCCCGAGCAGCACCAGTAACCGGCCGAACAGCCGTGTTCCGGGCCGGCGCAGCCGCCAGACCGTCCACCAGCAGCCGAGGCCGAAGACGGCCAGCAACACGCCGAAACCCCGGGTGGTGGCCGGGTAGGTCGGGTTCTGTTCCAGTAGGCCGTTGAGTACGGTGGCGACGCCCGTGAAGAGCAGCAGCATCCGGATCACGGTCACGTCGCGTGGTCGCCGCCCGGGCAGGTCGCGGTCAGCGGACATCGTCGGACTCGCTGGAGGCGCCGAGTTGTTCGGCGATCAGGGCCTGGGCCTGGTCGCACCAGGCGAGTTCCGCGTCGGCCAGGGCGATCGTGTGGGCACGGACCAGCCAGGTGGCCGGGACGGTGTCGGCGCTGCGCTCGGTCTGTTCGGGCCATTGGGCGCCGGGCACGGTCGCCGTGGCCTGATCGCGGCGCCCGCGTGCCTCGTCGCGGCGCTGCTCGATCAGCCGCAACATCGCCCGTGGACCGGCGTGGTCGCTGAACAACAGCTTGACCATGCCCTCGTCGCGCCGCTGCGCCGGCTGGGCCGGGAGGCTGAGCCAGCCGTCCAGGGCTGTCGCGCCCTGCTCGGTCAGCTGCCAGACGGTCTGCCTGCCCCGCTCGGCGGCCGGCTCGTCCGCGGCGATCAGGCCGTTCGCCTCCAGGTGCTTCAGTTGCGGGTAGAGCTGGCCGTAGCTCACACCCCAGAAGTGTCCGACGGAGCGCTGCACGGCCTGCCGCAGCTGGTAGCCGTTGCGGGAGCTGAGCGACAGGAAGCCGAGCACCGTCCATCCCGTGGGCGTGAGCTTCGGCAGTCCGATGTCGGCGGCGTGAGGATCCTCGCTATATCTTCCAGATAGGGTCATGGGGCGAACGTACCATTCCCGCGGACCCTCGGGGCGGCGGCCGATCCCGGCCACCCGGAGTCAGCAGTTGAGGCAGGAACAGGGGCGGCGGACACGAGAGCAGGTGCTCGATCCTGATGGTCCGGTGGGCAACGGAATCGGCTTGTGTGGGCCTGCCATCGGCTGGGAGGCTCAGAATCATGATCGACAAGCACGTCGGAGCAGCGGAGACCACGGACGGCGCCTGGTGGCTGCGGGGCGTACCCGCGGCCGAACTGCCCTGCGGCCAGCGGCCGGAGTGGGCCGAGTTCGCCGAATCGGCCCTCTCCCGCGCCGAATCGGCCCTCTCCCGCGCCGAGTCGGCGCCGCGCGTGCCGACCGGGGAGCTGCCGGGCATCACCGGCTTCGCGGCCGTGCTGGCGCCCTTCGCCGAGCTGGCCGGAGTGCGACTCCCGACCGCCCTGCTGGACGCCGTGGCCGACCTCCGGGCCATCCGGGCGGACTTCGTCCGACAGCTCGCCGGTGCGCTGGCCCGACTGGCCGCCCGCACCCTCGTGCTGGAGCTCAACGTCGCGAGGGTGACGGGCCGCCTCGACGGCGCGGCACCATCAGACCGGTTCCGGAGCTTCCTGCTTCTGGCCGGACGTCAGGACGGGCTGTCCGCGCTGCTGGGCGAGTACCCGGTGCTCGCCCGCCTCCTGGCGCAGGCCTGCCGCCACGGCGGTTCGGCGTTGGCGGAACTGCTCGACCGGTTCGCCGCCGACCGGGCCGACATCGTCGCCACCCTGCTGGCCGGCGCCGACCCCGGGCGGTTGGTCGCGGTCGAACGGACCACGGGCGACGGGCACCGCCGTGGGCGCAGCGTCGCGGTGCTGCGGTTCGCCGACGGTACCCGGGTGGTGTACAAGCCGAGATCGCTGCGCGTGCACGGGCGCTTCAACGAGCTGGTCGGCTGGTTCAACGCGCGGCCCGGTACACCGGGGCTGCGGGTCCTCGCTCTGCTGGAGCGTGACGGGTACGGCTGGGTGGAGTTCGTCGCGCCCGGCTCCTGCACGGCGGAGCGGCAGTTGGAGCGGTTCTACCTCCGGCAGGGGGCGTGGCTGGCGCTGCTGTACGCACTGGACGGCACCGACCTGCACTTCGAGAACCTGATCGCCTGCGAGGACGAACCCGTCCTGGTCGACGTCGAGACCCTCTTCCATCCGTGCGTCCCGGCCGACTCGCAGGAGGATCCGGCGGCTCGCGCGCTGGAGTCCTCGGTGTACCGCAGCGGCCTGCTGCCGCGTCTGTTGCTCGGCGACGAGACGGCGGTCGACGTCTCTGGCCTGGGCGGTGACGCGGGGCGCCGCTCACCGGTGGAGGGTGTGGACTGGGCGGCCGGCGGTACGGACGAGATGAGACTGGTCCGCCGGGCCGGAGAGATCACCGGCGCCGGGAACCGCCCCCTGCTCGACGGAGCCGAAGCGGACCCGGCCGGGTACACCGAGGCCCTCGTCGCAGGCTTCCGCGCCGGATACCGCGCGATCGAGGCCGGCCGGGACGAACTCGTGGGACCACAGGGCCTGTTGCGCGGGTTCGCGGAGGACGAGGTGCGCGTGGTGGCCCGGGCCAGCCTCGTCTACGCGACGCTGCTCGACGAGTCGACCCACCCCGACGTCCTGCGGGACGCGGCGGACCGGGACGAGATCCTGAGCCTCCTGGGGACGGACGCGCTCGAAGCCTCCGGTTGGCCCGCGCTGCTCGATGAGGAGATCGCCGAACTGTGGGACGGCGACATCCCGTTGTTCACCACCCGGCCGGGTTCGTCGGACCTCTGGAGCGGCACGGGTCGCCGGCTGCCCGGCGTACTCGACCGGCCGGGTCTGGACCGGGTGTCGGACAAGATCCGGGCGATGGGCCGAACGGACCGCGACGAGCAGGAGTGGATAGTCCGGGCGGCGATGGCCGGCAGGTCCACCGCCTCCGCCCACGGCGTCGGCGCCCCGCCCGGGCTTCCTCCCCGGCCCGCCCGCGGATCCGCCCTGGATCCGGCACGGCTGCTTGCCGCCGCCCGGGGCATCGGCGACCAGCTGGTGGACAGGGCGAAGCAAAGCGGGACGCGCATCAACTGGCTCGGGCTCGAACTCCTCGCGGACCGGTACTGGCGGGTCGGACCGTCCGGTGCCGACCTGGGCGCCGGCTACCCGGGGGTGGCGCTCTTCCTGGCGCAACTCGCCGGCCTCACCGGCGAGGCGCGCTACGCGGAGGTGGCCCGCCGTGCTCTGCGGCCGCTGCCCCGCCTGCTGGAGCGGCTTGCGGAGCACCCGGAGGAACTCGGTGTCGTCGGGTCCGGGGCCTTCGCCGGTCTGGGCGGTATCGCCTACGGCCTCACCCAGGTGTCCACCACCCTGGACGACGCCGAGATCCGCAGCTGGATCGGACCGGCCGTGGCCCTCACCACCGCTGCGGCCCGGGCCGAGGACGCGTCCGGTGTCTTCGACGGCACCGCCGGCGGCCTGGCGGCCCTGCTCTCGGTGCACGCGGCCACCGGCTCCGCCGAAGCCTGGCAGGGTGCGCAGCTGTGCGCGGCCCGCCTCGCCGATCGTCCCCTCCCCGCCGCCCCCGGCTTCGGTACCGGATCGGCGGGCATCGGCTGGGCTCTGCTCAGGTTCGCGGCGGAAGGCGGCGGCGCCAGGTACGAGCAGGCGGGGCTGGCCGCCCTGCGGGCGGCGGTCGGGCAGGACCTGGACCACTCCTGGTGCACGGGCCTGCCGGGCATCGCGTTGGCGGCCTCCGACAGCGCAGCCGGGCCGACGGAGCTCGTCGACAGCGCGGTCAGGGTGCTCGCGCTGGGTGACCCACTGCCCAACCACAGTCTCTGCCACGGTGAACTCGGCGCCCTCGAACTGCTCACCGGTACGGCCGAGCACTCCGTTGGGCACACCGTGCGGAACCGGCGCGCGGGCGCGCTGCTGGAGACGCTCGACCGGAGCGGACCGCGCTGCGGCACCCCTGGAGGGCTCGGCACACCCGGCCTGCTGACCGGGCTCGCCGGTATCGGACACGGTCTGCTGCGGCTCGCCGCCCCCGAACGAACAGCTTCGGCGCTGCTGCAGCCGCCGATCACGCCCCGGTCGTCATCGTGGACGCCGTGGCCTCAGGAAAGGAACGGCCGAACACCATGAACACCCCCGATCTGGTCCGCCAGTGGAAGCAGCCCGGCATGCGGCAGGGCGAAGCCGTGGATCACCCCGCCGGGGAGATCAGGCTCCGGGCGGCCGGCGGGCTTGCCCGTCGCACCGCTCTGCTCGCCGCGCACGACGGCGTGCGGTTCTCCCACCAGTTCCCGACGATGACCTTCACCGGCGGCCCCGAGGTGAGCCGGTAGCCGGCATCCGCCGACCGGCAGCCGGTGCCTCCGACAGGGTCGCACCGGCTGCCGGGTGTGAGAAACCCCCCTTGATCCATTCCTGTCGGACCGTCACAACCCTCCAGTAACCTGCGCGGTATGCGTACAACCTCGTCGGTCACCATCGGCCGGGAAGCCGAACTTTCCCAGCTCAGCGGCGCCTTGACGGCGCTCCGAGAGAGGGCGGGTCGTGCCGTGTTCCTGCTGGGAGATGCCGGGATCGGCAAGTCCCGGCTGCTCGGCGACTGCTGCGGCCAGGCCGCCGACCTGGGCCTGCCGGTCCTGCGCGGCCGGGGCAGCCCGACGAGCGCGGGAACCCCCTTCCGCCCGCTCGTCGAGGCGCTGTCGTCCCGTTTCCGGACCAGCGGGCCGCCCGAGGACGCGGAGCTCGAACCCTACCGTCCGGCCCTGGCCCGGGTCGTTCCGGAATGGCGGCACACCACCGTCCCCGGCTACCCCGAGAGCGTGGTCGAACTCGCCGAGGCGCTGCTGCGCCTGCTCGCCGTCCTCGGGCGGGGGACGGGCATGGTGCTGGCGCTGGAGGACCTGCACGACGCGGACACCGAGACGATCGCCGTCGTCGAGTACCTCGTCGACAACATCGCCGGACTGCCGGTGCTGCTGCTGGCCACGCTGCGCCCCGAACCCGGGGCCGCCTTCGACCTGGCCCGCGCGGCCGAACGGCGCCGGACGGCTTCCCTTCTCCCACTGCGCCCACTGGCCGCGCCGGACGTCCGCGCGATCGCCGGCGGCTGCCTCGCCGTTCCCGTCGACGAGGTACCGGTGGCCGTGGCCGACCGGTTGGCCGAGGGCGGCGACGGGAACCCGTACCTGATCGAGGAACTGTTGAAGGAGATGGTCGGCTCCGGGGCGCTCCGCCTGGAGGCCGACGGCTGGCACGTGGTCCGCGACCTCTCCGCGACCGTTCCGGAGAGCGTCGTCCAGAGCTACGGGCACCGGATCGATCTGCTGGACCCCGCGCTGCGGGAACTCCTGCTGATCGGGGCCACCCTGGGCGCCCGCTTCTCGGTCGGCACGCTCCGGCTCATCACCGGGCACGACGAACAGACCCTCTTCGCCCATCTCAGGTCCGGCGTCGAGGCAGGCCTGCTCGTCCCCGACTGGGCCGGTACGGACCAGTACGCGTTCCGGCATGCGCTCACCGCCGAGGCGCTGCTGGCGAACCTCCCCCGGGCGGAGCGCGCGGCCATCGCCCGCCAGGCCGCCACGTCGCTGCTGGAGGCCGATCCCGAGCTGACCGACGGCCGGTGTCAGGTGGTCGCGGGGCTCCGTCTCGCCGCCGGGGACGAGGCCGCGGCGGCGCTGGCGTACGCGGAGGCGGGCCGACGGGCGCTGGCCGACGGCACGTCGGGGTCGGCGGTCCGGTTGCTGGAGCGCGCTCACGACCTCGCCGACCAGGCGGACCGGACCGACATCACGGAGGCGCTGCTGTCCGCCCTCGCCGAAGCCGGTCAACTCGACCGCGCCTTCGCCTCGGCGGACACCCTGCCGTCCGTCGGGGCGGGGTCTCTCGGCACCGACCGCAGGATAGCGCTGCACACCCGGCTCGCCTGGGCCGCCGTGATCGCGGAACGGAGCGCCGACACCATCGCGCACGTGGCGGCGGCCAGGGCGCTCCTCGACAGCTGCGCCGGCCCCGAGCAGACCGCCGCGCTGGCCGTGGTCGAGGGGCACCTCGCCCTGCTCCCGGGCCAGGGCGAGCGGATGGTCGACGCCGAGCGGTCGGCCCTGGAGGCGGCGGCGGTGGCGCAGCGCGAGGGGCTTCCGGTGGTCGCCTGCCAGGCCTGGCAGTTGCTCGCGCTGCTGGCCCGGGAGCGGGGCTTCGACGACGCGGACGAGTGCCTGCGGCGGATGCTGGCCGTCGCCGAGACCCACAGCCTGCCGGTCTGGCGCATCGAGGCCGCGCTGCGGCTCGGCGCCAACAGCTTCATGCGGACCGGTGACACCCGCACGCTCGAACAGGCGCGGGACGCCGCGCGAGGGCTGGGTGCCATCATGCTGACCCAGCGCGTGGAGGCACTGCTCGCGATGAACGCGGTGCTCACCGGGAACGGCGCGAAGGCGCGCGAGACCATCGACCGCTGCCTGGACGCCAGCGCGCGGATGAGCGACCTCGGGACCCACCGCTACCTGCTGCTCACCTCGGCGACGCTCGCCGCGCACGCGGGACGCCGCCGCGAGATGGAGCACGAGCTGCTGCTCTTCCGGCAGTCCGGTGGTGGTGAGTCCTTCCTGACCCCGGTGATGCTCGGCCTCTGTCGCACGATCTGCGCGCTGTTGGAGGAGGACCGGATCCAGGCGGTCACCGAACTCGCCGCCGCGGCGGCATGGGAGGAGCGGCACCCGAACGTCTTCTACCTCTCCGGACGGTACGGGCTGGGCCCCCTGCTGGACGTTCTCGCGGGCACCGCAGGCCGGGCCGAGTACGAAGCCGTGGCCGCCGCCCCGGCGGCGGGGCTGGTCTGGAACCGGCAGTTCCTGCTGCTGGCCCACGCGGTCCTGTTGGGCCGGGAGGGGCGGGCCGAGGAGGCCGCCCTGGCCGTCCGTAGGGCCGAGCAGAGTGCCGGGCTCTTCCCGATGGCCCATCACCTCGGACTGCGGCTGGTCGCCGAGGCGGCGATCGCCGACGGCTGGGGCGAGCCGGTGGCATGGCTGCGCACCTCCGAGGAGTACTTCCACGACCACGACATCCCCTCGGTGGCGGGCGCCTGTCGGGCCCTGTTGCGTCGCAGCGGCGCGACGGTCGCCCAGCGCCGCAGCGGGTGGGACCGGATCCCGGCCCAGCTGCGCGCGCAGGGCCTCACCGCTCGCGAGTACGAGATCCTCGCCCTGCTCGTGGAGCGGCCCGGCAACCAGGACATCGCCCGGCGGCTGTCCATCTCGCCGCGCACGGTGGAGAAGCACATGGCCACGCTGATCAGCAAGACCGGCAGTCCCGACCGTGCGGCGCTCTGCCGGTTGGCCATCGAGGTCTCCCCCCGTGCCTGACCCCGTGCCTGACCCCGCGACCGGCCTGCGGGTACCGGGCGATGAACGTCCCGGTCCGGGAACCTACGTGCCCGCCGGCCGGATTCGCCCGGTCGCCGACCGGAACCTACGTGGGCCGCCCCGATGCCGGGCCGGCGGATCGCCGGAAGGATCGGTGATGCAAACGGAGCAGAGCGGTCCGCCGCCGCCCCGCACCGCCGCTCCCCACCGCCGCAGGAGGCCCGCTGATGACAGGTACGAGAGCGACGCCGAGCGCGGTCCGCGACGAGGACTCCGACCTGCTCCCGGACCTCGTGGCGTCGGTCCTGCACCGGCTGGGTGCGCGCGGCTGGACGGTCGGTTCGCGGGAGTTCTGGTGCCACGTCGCTCCGGAGGGCCGCACCATCCCGGCGCAGGGGTGGAAGCTGCACCTCTCGGCGACCCCGCTGTCCGCGCCCATCGTCCTCCTCAAGGCAGCAGAGGTCCTGGTCGCCGGGCGGGCCTCGTTCAAGTTCGCCGGCACTCTCGACCGGGTGACCGAACTGGTCTCCGCGAGCTACGACCGGGGTGGCGGTGGCAAGTTCATCACCGTCTATCCGGATGACGACGACCACTTCCGCGCACTCGCCGAGGAGCTCCACCACGCCACCCGCGGGCTGCCCGGCCCGGGCATCCTCTCCGACCGGCCGTACCGCCCCGGCAGCCTGGTGCACTACCGCTACGGCGTCTTCACCGGCACGACGCAGCTCGGCAACGACGGCACCGTCGAGTCCCTGCTGCGCACCCCCGACGGCGCTCTGGTCAGGGACCTCCGCCTGGCGCGGTTCAAGCCACCGGCCTGGGCGCGGTCGCCGTGGCCGCAGCAGCGGCCGGAGCCCGGTCCGCAGCCGCAGCCGCAGTCGCAGCCCGGTTCGCAGCCGCAGGCGGCGAGCCGTCCGGCCGCCGTCCTTCTCGACGGCCGCTACGTGGTGCGCTCGGCCGTCCGGCACACCTACAAGGGCGGGGTGTACTACGGCACGGACCGGGAGACCGATCGGCAGGTCGTCATCAAGGAGGCCCGACGCCACGTCGGGTCGACCGTCGCCGGCACGGACGCCGGCGACCTGTTGCAGCACGAGGCGCGGATGCACGCGGCGCTGGCACCCCTGGGCGTGTGCCCGCAGGCGTTCGGCGTGTTCACCCAGGGGGGCAATCTCTACCTCGTCCAGGAACGCGTGGACGGAGAGAACCTGCGGGACTGGGTGGTGGCGAATCCCGCGCCGGTCAGCGCCGTCCTGCTGGACCTGGTCGAGCAGCTGGTGACGATCGTCGAGCGTGTGCACGCCGCCGGCCATGTGCTGCGGGACCTGAACCCGAACAACCTCATGCTCACCCGAGACGGGGCGCTGCGGCTGATCGACCTGGAGATGATCGTTCGACCGGGCGACCAGGTCCAGCGCGCCTACACCCCGGGGTATGCCGCGCCCGAGGTGGTGGCCGCGGAACACAGCGGCCCGGCGCCGGACTTCACCTCGGACCTGTTCAGTCTCGGCGCGGTCCTGTTCCACCTGGCGAGTGGCGCCGAGACGGTGCTCGCCGCGGACCGCCCGACAACCCGCACGAACGGCGAGCGTCTGGCCCTTCTGGTGTCCCGGGCCCTTGCCGACAACCCGGTCGCGCGGCCGTTCGCCCCCGCGATCCTCGGGCTGATGGCGGAGTCCGTCGATCAGCGGTGGAGCCTGGAGCGGCTGCGCGAGCTCCTGGCCGAACTGCGGTCCGGCCGGCCGGAGCTTCCCGGGGAACCGGCACGCCCGGTCCTTGCGGCGGACGTCGAGGAGCGGGTCCTGGCCGACGGGCTGACCCACCTGCTGGACACCATGACCCCGGCCGGGCAGCCGCGGCTGTGGCCCGCCGACGGGTTCGCCGCCCTCAACGACCCGCTCAACGTGCAGCACGGCGCCGCCGGGGTCCTGGCGGTGCTCACCGCGGCCGACGTCGCGCGGACGGACCCCCGGCTCAGGTCCGGGGTCGCCGAGGCGGCCGACTGGACGGCGGGCCGTCTGCGGCTGGACGAACCACAGCTCCCCGGCCTGTACTTCGGCCGCTCCGGCACCGCCTGGGCACTGCTGGACGCAGCCCGGCTGCTGGACGACGACAAGCTGGCCGACACCGCGGCACGCCTGGCCCGGGCGGTGCCGGTGCGCTGGCCGAACCCCGACGTCTGCCACGGCGCGGCCGGCGCGGGTCTGACACAGCTGCACTTCTGGCAGGCCACCGGCGAGCCGGACTTCCTGGCCCGGGCGGTCGAGGCCGCCGAGGGGCTGGTGGCCGCCGCCGAACCGGGCCGGTCCGGAACGCTCTGGCCCGTTCCGAAGGACTTCGACTCCGCGATGGCGGGAGCCAAGCACCTGGGATTCGCCCATGGCGTCGCCGGAATCGGCACCTTTCTCCTGCTGGCCGGCCAGGCCACCGGACGGGACGACTTCCTGGCACTCGCACAAAGCGCCGGTGACACCCTGGTGGCGGCAGCGCGGACCGGCGACGGTGCGGCCTGGTGGCCCGAGAGCGACCACGACGAGAACGCCCCCTTCCGTCCGCCCTACTGGTGCAGCGGATCCTCGGGAGTGGGGACCTTCCTGGTGAGGCTCTGGACCGCCACCGCCGACCAGCGCTACCGGAACCTGGCCGAACAGGCGGCAGCAGAGGTGTACCGCAGGAGGTGGCAGCTCTCTCCGGCGGCCTGCCACGGACTGGCGGGCAACGCGGAGTTCCTGCTGGACCTGGCCGCCGCCCTGGACGACCCGGACTACCGCCAGCGGGCGGCGGAACTCGTCGCCTGTGCCCACGCGCGCCACACGCTGCGCGACGGTCTCCTGCTCCTGCCCGACGAGTCGAACACCGAGGTGACGGCCGGTTACAGCGGTGGGACGGCCGGCATGCTGGCCGCACTGGTCCGGCTACGGCACGGCGGCACCCGGCTCTGGCTGCCCGACTCCCTCGCACTCTCCGTGCCGACGGACGAGCCGGTCGGGATCGAGGCCGGCGCATGGTGACCTGGACCCCGGCTCCGAGCCGCGCGCCCGAGTTGCCCGTGGTGCCCGCGCTGCCGGCCACCCGGACGAGTTTCGCCTTCTCCGCGACGGCCGAGCATGCTGCGTGCCTGACGACAGGCTCGCGGGGCGGCCTGGTGCCCGAGCACCGGTCGTTCGACGGGCCGTCGTCCCGGCGCCGGACGCTCGCGCTGGAGGAGTCCCTGCGGACCCAGCCGCTGCCGACCGAGGACGGGAGACTCCTGCTACTGCGTGGTGCGGCCGGCCGGCACGAACTCGTCCTGGCCGACCCGGAGACGGGGCGGGCCGGTGAGCGCCTCACCGTCGAGTGCCGCGCGCTGCGTCTGGTCGCCTCCGCCGAACCGGGCACCCTGGCGCTGGCGGTCCGCTCCGACAGCCCGGGCCGGTCGACGCTGTACCGGGTGCTCGACAGTCCGTTGCGGTGGGAGCCGGTCGCGGCCCTGCCCGGCACGGTCGGCCGCATCTGCGGGTTGGAGCACAGCGGACGGCTGCTCGGCGTGGCCCTGCGACACGAGAGCCGCTCCCGGACCGTACTCGTCGATCTCACCGACGGCAGCCACCACGACCTGCCCTGCGCGCCCGGCCGGGAAAGCGACGCCCTCCTGCTGGCAAGCCCGTCCTCCGGTCTGCTGCTGATGGCGACCGACACGCCACAGGGACGCCGGCTGGCGTGGAGATCCCTGGCCGATCCGGCCGGACTGCGCGCCCCCGAGCGGCTCAACACCATCGACGGCGCCGTCCTGCCACTGGCCTTCGACCCGGCCGGTGAGCGGGTGGCCCTGCGAGTGCTCCGCGGAGCCCGGGCCCGGCTGCTGGTCCACGACCTGCGCCAGGACCGGCTCACGGAGGTGCCGCTGGCGGCGGGGGCGGTCCAGCAGGTGGCCGGCTGGGGGCGCAGTGGCCTGCTGGTGCCGGTCTCCACGGCGGACCGCCCGGCCGAGATCGCGGTGCTCTCGCCCGAGGCCACGACGGAGTGGGCCCCAGCCGGAAGCCAGGCGGCGGGACGCTCGCGAGTCGAGCGGTTCTCCGGCCCCGCAGGGCAGTTCGAGGCCGTCTGCCAAGGCGACTGGCGCAGCGCCGACGCCGTACTGGTCGCCCTGCACGGCGGGCCCGAGGCGGCCTGGGACCTCGGATACGAGCCGGTGCTGCACCGGCTCGCCACCGCCGGCATCGCCGTCGTCGCCCCGAACCAGCGCGGCAGCACCGGCTACGGGGCCGCGCACGCCGAGGCCCTGCACGGCGCCTGGGGCGGACCCGACCTCGCCGACATCCGCGCCCTGGTCAGAGCCCTCGCCGCAGGGCGCCCCGGATCGGCGCCACCGCCCATGCTGTACGGGGTCAGCTACGGTGCCCATCTCGCCCTGCTGGCGGCTGCCGCGGACCCGCAGCTGTGGTCCCGCTGCGCCGTCGTCGCCCCCTTCCTGTCCGCCGCCCGGCTGCACGCTCAGGCGTCGCCCGCGGTCCGTGCGCTCATCGACCGGCTCGGCGGCCGGACCGAGGTCGAGGACGGACTGGGCCCCCGCGACCTGTGGACCCTCGCCGACCGGATCCGCACCCCACTGATGATCGTCCACGGCACGGACGACCGGACGATCCCGGTCGACCAGTCCCGGCAGCTGCGGCAACGGCTGCTCGACACCGGCCACAGCGAGGGCACCCACTTCCGCTACGCCGAAGTACCCGGCGGCGGACACTCCCCGCTGGAGAACCTCGCGGGCGCGCACCTGCGGGAGCAGCTGGTGGAGTTCCTCTCCCAGCGCCCCGGGAACGCGTGAGGACCGCTCGGGACCGCGGGACCAGAGACTCACGGCCATTCGGGCCGTGCGACGCCGGTACGGCCGGCGTCATCTGCGACGACCTTCAGGAAAGGGGGTGAACACGATGACCGTTGATGTCGATGCGCTGCAGGCGCTGGACGGGGAGGAGGAGGCCGCTGGTCTGCGGCCCTGCCAGAACACCTGTAGCTGGACCTGCACCTACACCGGCCAGTGATGTCGGGTCGGTCGGACGGTGAGTTTTCTGCCTGAAGGGAGGTGAACACGATGACCGTTGACGTCGATGCGCTGCAGGCGCTGGACGGGGAGGAGGAGGCCGCTGGTCTGCGGCCCTGCCAGAACACCTGTAGCTGGACCTGCACCTACACCGGCCAGTGACCAATGTGTGGCCGGGGCCCTGATCGGCCCCGGCCACCGGTCCCGATTGCCCTCCTGGAGGAGAGGATGACGACGTCGACAAGATCGGTCCCCCGCCTGCTGGCGGCGGCAGCCCTGGAGGCCCGGGGCTGGTTCGCCCTCGCCGTACTGGCGTCGATCACGGATGCGGCGGTGACGCTGGCGACCCCCGCCCTGCTGGCCCGGGCACTCGACGACGCCCTGGCCCACCGTCCGCTGACCGGGCCGGTATCGGCCCTGGCGGCGGCGTTCGCGGTGGCGACGGGGGTCGCGGTGGTGCACGTGGTGGCCGCGGGAACGAGTGGGGCGGCGGCCACCGGCTGGTTGCGCCGCGGCCTCGTCCACCGGGTGCTGGGCGCGGGACTCGCCGGGCAGCGCCGGCACGCTGCGGGGGATGTCACCGGCCGGCTGGTCGGGAGCTGCGCCGAGTCCGGGCACGCCGGTCTCACCGTGCTCGACACGGTCATGTCGGTGGCCACCTCGATCGTGGGCGTGGTGTCCCTGTGGCTGATCGACTGGCGACCCGCGGTGACCTTCCTGCTCGGCCTGCCGCCGGTGTACGTCGTCCTGCGGTTGTTCTTCCGCCGGAGTTCGTCGGCGCTCACGCGCTATCAGGAGTTGCAGGGACAGATCGCGGACCGGTTGATCGAGGCCTTGGGCGGCGTCCGGACGATCCGGGCGAGCGGCACCGTGGCAGCGGAGACGACCCGCGTGCTGGAGCCGCTGCCCGAGCTGTCGAAGACCGGCCTGCTGACGTGGCATCTGCAACGCGCCACCGCCTGGCAGATGGGCCTGCTGCTGCCGGCGATCGAGATCCTCGTCCTCGCCGTGAGCGGATACGGGGTGGTCGCCGGGCGGATCTCCTCGGGGGAGCTCGTCGCCGTCACGGGGTACGTCGCGATCGCCCTCGGACTTCTCCAACAGGTCGACGCGGTGGGTGAGTTGGCCCACTCGGTCGCGGCGGGCCGCCGGGTCGCCGAGGCCGTGGGCCAGCCCGTGACCCTGGCGGGGGAGCGGGGATCGGACGGATCCACCGCCGGATGTGCGGTCTCCTTCCGCGGGGTCCGCGTGCTCGCCGGGGACCGGGTGGTGCTCGACGGAATCGACCTGGAGATCCCGGCCGGAACGGCGCTGGCCGTGGTCGGGGCGTCGGGCGGGGGAAAGAGCAGCCTCGCCGCGCTGGTCGGGCGGCTCCACGACCCGGACCAGGGCGCGGTGCTGCTCGATGGCGTACCCGTGACGGAGTTCACGGCAGATGAACTCTCCCGTCGCGTGGCGTACGCCTTCGAACGGCCCGCGCTGTTCGACGACACCATCCGCGCCACGATCGCGCTCGCTCGTCCGGAGGCGACGCAGTCCGTGATCGAGGCCGCCGCGCGGGCCGCCGGCGCCGATGACTTCATCCGACGGCTTCCCGACGGATACGACACCCGCCTGGCGGTTGCTCCGCTGTCCGGCGGTGAGGCACAACGGCTCGGACTGGCGAGGGCGTTCGCCCAGGACAGCCGGGTGGTCGTGCTCGACGACGCGACGTCCAGCCTGGACACGGTGACCGAGGCGAGGGTGACGCAGGCGTTGCACAGCGCCTTCACCGGGCGGACCAGGATCATGGTCGCGCACCGCGCTTCCACGGCGGCCCGTGCGGATCTGGTGGCCTGGCTGGCGGACGGCCGGATCAGAGCCGTGGCGACCCATGCGGAGCTGTGGAGCGACCAGGAGTACCGGGCGCAGTTCGCCGCGGCTTCGGAGAGTGTGGAGGAGGAGACGTGTCCGATCCCGTGACCACGCGCCCCGGCTGGCGGATGCTGGGGCGCCATCTGCGCAGCCGCGGCGGCGTCGTCGCCGCGGTGCTGGCGCTGTCCGTGCTGGAGGCGTTGCCGGTTCTGCTGTCCGGGCTCCTGATAGCGCGGGCCCTGGACCGGGGATTCCTGGCCGGGCGCCCGCTGGTGGGCCTGGCCTGGCTGGCAGTGCTGGGCGTCGCCATGGTGCTCCGGGCTGCTGTGACCCGCCAACTCCTGCCCAGGCTGGGCGTGCTGGTCGAGCCGTTGCGGGACGCACTGGTGAGCTCGGTGGTCTCCGCCACGCTCCGGCGCGGGGTCGCCGGCACGGCCCGCTCCGACGGGGCGAGCGTGGCCCGGCTCACCGGACAGGTGGAGACCGTACGGGCACTGGTCTCCGCGCTGCTGCGCTCGGTCCGGCAGGTCGGCGTGTCACTGGTGATGGCCCTGGTGGGGTTGGCGGCCCTCGCTCTGCCGGTGGCGGCCATCGCCGGGGTGTCGGTGGTCCTCACGCTGGCGGCGTACATGCCGCTGCTGCGCGTCCTGAGCCGGCGTCGACGGGCCTTGCTGATCGCGGACGAGCGACTGGCCGCCGAGGCCGGTCAGACCCTGGCGGGCCTGCGTGATCTGGTGGCCGCCGGCGCGCGCGGTCGGGCTCGGGAGCGGCTGGACGTCCTGATCGGCGAGTGGGAAGCGGCGTCGCGGGCCGTCGCGCGGACCGGCGCGGTCAGTGCGCTGCTCGTCTCGGCGGGCGGAAAACTGCCGGTGCTGGCCGTGTTCGTGATGAGCCCGTGGCTGCTGGCCGGAGACGGACTGACGGTCGGCGCGCTGGTCGGCGCAGTCGGCTACCTGCTGACCACCATCGAGCCCACGCTGCGCTCGATGGTCGATGTCATCGGCTCCTGGGGAATCCAACTCCACACGGTGCTACAGCGGTTGGGCGAGGCCGATGTCCCGTCCGAACCGGCCGCGCGCCACCCCGCCCACCCGCCCGCCGAAGCCGGCCCGGCCGAGGCCGCCTCGGCCGGCGCCGACCTGGTCATCGACCGCCTGACCTTCGGTTACGGCCCGCACGCCGAGCCGGTCATCCGCGACCTCACGCTCGCCGTGCCCGCCGGCGCCGTGCTGGTCGTGGTGGGCCCCAGCGGCATCGGCAAGTCGACCCTGGCCAACCTGCTCGCCGGGTTGGCGACGCCCGGCGCCGGGCAGGTCCGGATCGGCGGCTTCCCCGTGGACCGGCTCGGCGAGGACTGGCTGCGCCGCCACGTCGTACTGATCCCCCAGGAGGCGTACATCTTCACCGGGACGCTCCGGGAGAACCTCTGCTACCTGCGCCCCGAGGCCGCGGACACCGAGCTCGCCCGGGCCGCGACCGCCGTCGGTGCCGACCGCCTGATCGGCCGGCTCGGCGGCCTGGACACCCGGCTCGGGGTGGGCGGGGCCGTTCTGTCGGCCGGCGAGCGGCAACTGCTGGCGCTGGTCCGGGCCTACGTCTCGGACGCTCGCGTGGTGCTGCTCGACGAGGCGACCTGCCACCTCGACCCGGGTGCGGAGGCGCGGGCGGAGCTGGCCTTCGCGCGGCGCTGCGGCACCGTGGTCGTCATCGCGCACCGGATGAGCTCGGCCCTGCGCGCCGACCGCATCCTGCTGATGGACGGCGACCGGACGCTGAGCGACACCCATCCGCACCTGCTCGCCGCCTCACCGCGCTACGCGGACCTCGTCGGCTACTGGACCGGCTCGCACGCGGACACGAGGGACCAGCACACCACGGCCTCGCCGGCGTGAGCGCTCGCCTCGCGTGCATCCGTGCGTCCGTGCGTCCGGGCGTCCGAACCACGGACCGGCAAGCGTTCTTGGCCGGCCCGCACCCGCTCTGAACTGCGCGTTCACCCCCACCCGTAGGCACGGGTGAGGGGGCGCCGAGGCGCCCCGCAGTTTCGAGCTCCGGGGAGTTCCCGTTGGTCCACCACATCGAAGATCCGGCCCGCCGCAGGGGCAGGTGGCGAAGGCCGCTCGTGGCCTTCGCCACCGCGACCGCCGTCGTGGGAGTGCTCGCGGCTCCCGGCATCGCGCCCGTGGCGAACTCCTTCGGGAGCCCTTCACCCTTCTTGTCCTGGCATCAACTGATGGCCATCCAGGGCCAGATGAACGAGACGGCTTCGGCCGTGGAACAGGTGTCGGGTCGGATCGGCAGCCAGGCCCTCGCCGGCGTGGTCGCCGCCCCCGAGACGAAGCACCTCACGATCTACTGGCACGGCGAGCTGACGCCCGAGGTCCGGGCGGTCGTCGCGCACAGCCCGGTGCGTGTCGACGTGAAGTCGGCGCCGCACAGTGCGCAGGACCTGAAGGACGCCTCGCACGAGGTGACGCGCATCGCCGATTCCGCCGGAGTACGGATCACCGACGTGGCGATGCCGCAGGACGGGAGCGGCCTCACCGCGACCGTGGTGGGCGGTGAGGCCGACGCACAGCGGCTGCGGCGGGCGGTGGCGTCCGTGAGCGTTCCGGTGACGGTCGAATCGAACGGCACGGAGTCGATCAGCCTCGGCGAACCCTCGCGCCGGAGCGATCCGGGCGCCGGCGGCGCGCAGATCATCTCACCGTTCTGCAGCACGGCGTTCGCGATCAACTACCGCGGCGAGAACGCCATGCTCACCGCGGACCACTGCTTCATGCCGAACAACGAGACCAACGTCCGGTACGGCGTGGACGACACGGGCGGACAGGGGCCGGCGATCGGCACCCGGATCTCGCCCCACATCGTCCGCCAGGACGAGAGGGGGCCCGTCTACCTCGACGCGGCCGTCATCAAGCCGTCCTCGGGCATCACGATGGACCAGCAGATCTGGACGGGCGGCGCGGCCGACCAGTCCAGCATCTCGCAGACCAAGAAGTGGGTGAGCGCCGCGCAGGTGGCGCACGAGGGGAACTGGATCTGCAACGAGGGCGCCCGATCGGGCGAGATCTGCAACATCCAGGTCACCACCAAGGTGACGGACTACTACGCCAAGGGCCCCGACAACCTGGGCGGCGACATCGAGCACCACTACATGTACGGGTGGAAGGCCCTCAAGCAGTTCACCGCCGCCGACAACTCGTCCATCGCGGCCCGCAGGGGTGACAGCGGCGGCCCCGTCGTGCTGGGCGGCGGCCCGGACCTGCCGGGGGCGCCGCCCAACATCACGGCCCTGGGCATCGTCTCGGCCACCACGGGTGGAACCTGGAGCTGCAAGACGCCGGGGAAGACGATGGCGACCACCTGCGCGGGCGGCATCATGTTCGTCGGCCTGGAGGACGCCCTCCCCATGCTGGGCGCCAAGATCGGCGTTCGCGACTGGAGCACCGGGCACCTGAGCTGGGAGGACTTCGGCGGGGGCGGCGGGGGCGTGGCGATGGGCTCCGACCCCAAGCCGCACGACCACACCGAACTGGTCGACGGCAACGGCGCGGCGATGGCCTACGACCTGCCGAGCGGGCGGCTCGTCGGCACCCAGCCCGGTGACCCGCGGGCCGACTGGGAACTCCTCCAGACGACGGACGGCGGCTGGATGTTCCGGAACCTGGCCGCACCCAACGAGTACCTCGGTCAGTCCGCCGACGTCGGACTCCAGATGTCGGACTGGGAGGGCGGCCACTGGTACTTCCACCTCCAGATCAAGGGCGGGAACTGTCTCGCGCTGTGGCCCGGTACGAGCGTGCCGAACAGCATCGCGACACCCGGCAACGCCCCGTGCGACCACAACGACGAGAACCAGCTCTTCAAACTGGTGCCGGTCGGCGACGAGGACGCCGACCTGCCGAGCACGCCCGGCCCCCCGCCCGCGGACAGCCTGCACCTGCCGTCCCAGCAGCCGCCGGTGAAGCCCTCCGGGCCTTCCGTGGACGCGGCCTACTCCTTCCTCGCCCAGCGCCTCGACGCCCACGGCACCGGCAGCACGCTGCGCGTGCCCCGCAGCTACCAGGGCGGGCACTTCGAGGACCCGAAGCTGTTCGGCCCGGACGGCTTCCAGGCCTCCTTCACGTACGACAACGCGCTCGTCATCACCGCGTTCCTGCAACGCGGCGGAACCGACGACGTCGCCCGCGCCACGGCGCTCGGCGACAGCCTGCTGTACGCCCAGGCCCACGACATCACCCCGGACGGCCGCATCCGCGCCTCCTACGAGCCGGACCCCTTCGTCAAGACCCCCTCCGGCGAGCCGTACGTCGGCGGGTTCTCCGTCTACACCGGGAACATGGCCTGGGCCGGCATGGCACTTACCCGGCTCTACCGGGTGACCGGCCAACAGCGCTTCCTGGACGGGGCGTTGAAGGCCGCCAACTGGATCCAGAACAACACCGCGGACACCCGCGGCGCCGGCGGCTACACCGGCGGCCTGCGCAACGACGACGGCACCGGCCAGACGATGGTCCCGCTCACCTGGAAGGCCACGGAGCACAACATCGACACCGGCGCCTTCTTCGCCATGCTCGCCGGCGTCACCGGCGACGCGGGCTGGGCGCAGCGCTCCACCAACGCCTTCCGGTTCGTGAAGTCCGTGCAGGCCGCCAACGGCCACCTGTGGACGGGCACCGGCCTGGACGGGGTGACCACCAACGACGACGTCGAGCCGGAGGACGTGCAGACCTGGAGCTACCTGGCCACCCTCGACCCGTCCTACGCGCCCGCCGTCGACTGGGCGGCCGGGCGGATGGCGGCCACCGACGGCCCGTACAGCGGGGTGGGCTTCAGCGGTAAGGACACCAGCGGCGTCTGGTTCGAGGGCACCGCCCACCTGCTGGCCGCCTACCAGGTCCGCCGCGCGGACGGCGACGCCGCGAAGGCGGCGGTCCTGATGGCGACCTTGCAGAAGGCCCAGAGCGGCGCGGCAAACACGGACGGCAAGGGCATCGTCGCCGCCTCGCACGACGGCCTGGACACCGGGGAGGGCGACTTCTACTACTCCTCCCTCCACACCGGGGCGACCGCCTGGTACGTGATCGCCGCGCAGGGCGGGAACCCCTTCCGCCTGTGACCGGGAGTCGCGGCCGCCGCGCCGACGGCGGCCGCGACTCGCGGGACCGGAGCGCCGGCTCCACGCCGACCCTGCGAAGCCGGGGGCCGTCGGGGGCGGTCAGTCGGCGACGGCTCGCCAGGCGGGGCCGGCCCCGTCGAGGTGGACCCGGCCGAACACCACGTCCGCGAAATGGACGCCGAAGCCGATCGTGCCCGGTCGGGCCAACTCGGCGACCAGGCGACGGCGTTCCCGCACGGCCCGGTCGGGGTCGAGGTCGGCGGCGGCCGACCATTCGGGGTGGTCCACCTGGACCGGTGAGTGCATGGCGTCGCCGAAGGCGATCAGCCGCTCGCCGCCCCCGGTGATGACGTAGGACGCGTGTCCGGCGGTGTGGCCGGGGGTGAGCAGCACGTGCACGCCGGGGAAGATCTCGTCGCCGTCGAGGACGGTGCGCACCTGTGGTGCCATGGCCTGGAGAATCTCGTCGGTGATGCCGCGCGCCGCCAGGAGGTGGCGGTGTGCCCATTCGGGTGCGGCGACCAGGAGGTCGCGGCCGGCGAACGCGGGCAGGTCGCGGTCCGGGGCGGGGTGCCAGGCCCAGCCGATGTGGTCGAGGTGCAGGTGGGTGATGGCGACGGCCTCGATCGTGGCCGGCGGACGGCCCAGTGCGGCCAGGTTGTCGAGCAGCGCACCGCCGTGGATGGCCCCGCGCGGATTGCCCGGCTGAGCCGGAATCGACTGCGGGCCGAAGCCCGTGTCGATCAGCAGCGCACGGTCGCCGTGCTCCACCAGCAGCGCGCCGATGCCCGCCGCCAGGTTGCCGGAGTCGTCGAGGTACTCGGGGTGGGCGGCCCAGTCCTCGTCCGTGCTGCGGGGGAACCAGCCGCGCGCGCTGAGTTCCACCGCCCCGTCCGGCACGTAGGTCACTTTCGTGTCGCCGAGTCGCAGTGATCGTGTCAGCGCCGGTCGCCGCAGTCGCTCGGCCAACGGCGTCCGGTCCGTGCCCTGTTCCGTCGTGGTGTCCGTCATGGTCGCTCCTTAAGAACGGTTGGCGGTCCGGGAGGACCGGGTGCGGCGCCGGCCCGGTGGCGGGTGTGCCGGGCAGGGCACGGCCCGCGGATCGAGTGGGCAACCGTGGTCGGCGGTACCGGCCGCGTCGGCGGCGGTGACCCGCGGGTGTCCAGTTCACTCCGGTTGGAGCTCGCGATCCAGCAGCACTTCGAGTTCGCGGCGATCACGAATCGCGATCGTCGCGCGCCGCCTCCCGACAGGCCTCCAGCAGGAAGCGCACGCGCTCGGGGGCGGCGGCTCGGTGCACCGCCAACACGGTGGGCAGGGAGAGCGCCGCCTCTGCGCTCCGCGCCCCGGCCGGGGAGCGCACCGGCAGGAAGGCCACCTGGCCGGCGCGCAGCTGGTGGGCGTGCGCCGCGTACACCACCGTCCAGCCGGCAACACCCGCGCCCAGCGCCGCAAGGGTGTCCTGGAGCGAGCTGTGCGGTGGTCCGGGCGCGGGCTCGAACCCGGCGTCCCGGCAGGCAGCCGTGACCAGATCGACCAGCGGCGGGTTGCTCCGGCGTTCCGTCAGGTGAAGCGGTAGCTCCGAGAGCCGGGCGAGGTCGACCGCGTCCGCCCCGGCCAGCGGGTGGCGGGCCGGCAGGGCGACCACGAGTTCCTCCCGCCACACCGGGATCAGCCGCACGCCCTGCGGCGCCGCCACCTCCCCGCGTACGAAGGCCGCGTCCCACTCCCGGTCGGCGACCCGCCGCAGGCGTTCCTCCGGCGCCGCCGAGGCCAACTCCACCCGGGTGCCGGGCGCGATTCGCTCCAGCGCCTCCAGCACCCGTTCCAACCGCACGCCCATTCCCCGGCTCGTCCCGACGCGCAGCACGCTCTCCCGCTCGGCGACGAAGCCGCCGACCAGGTCCAGGGCCCGCTGTCCGGCCGCCAACACCTCACGGGCGCCGGGCAGGAACGCCGCCCCCGCGGCACTCAGCCGCACGCGGCGCCCCGAGCGGTCGAACAACTCGACGCCCAGCTCGCGCTCCAGCCGGCCGATCTGCTGGCTGACGGCCGACTGCACGATCATCAACCGCTCGGCTGCGCGACCGAAGTGCAACTCCTCCGCCACCGCCACGAAGTACCGCAACTGACGAAATTCCATGACCTCGACCGAACCGGGAGCAGGGCACCGCCAGGCTACGGCAAGCACCAGCGCCCCGGTCCGACCGCTCACCCCACCCGGTCCCGGGGGGGCCTATCCCTGGGCGGTGGGGCGAACGACGATGTCGCCGACGTCGACACCGTCCGGCTGCTCGATGGCGAAGGCGATGGCGCGGGCCACTGCGGCCGGCGGGAGGGCGATCTCCATCAGCTTGTCGATCTGGGCCTTCGCAGCCGGGTCCATGTGCTCCGCGAAGTCGGTGCGGACAGCGCCGGGTGAGACGACGGTCACGCGCAGGTTGGCGCCCGCCTCCTGGCGCAGGCCCTCGGAGACGGTGCGCACGGCGTTCTTGGTGGCGGCGTACACCGACTGGAGCGGGACGATGCGCAGTCCGGCGGTGGACACGGTGTTGACGAAGTGCCCGAATCCCTGCTCCCGGAAGAGGGGAAGGGCCGCGGCGATTCCGTACAGGACCCCTTTGAGGTTGACGTCGATCATCTGCTCCCAGTCCTCGACGCGCAGGTCGTCGAGGGGGGAGATCAGGCCGATCCCGGCGTTGCTGACGAGGACGTCGAGCTTGCCGTAGCGCTCGCATGCCAGCTTGACGAGGCCGGGGAGGTCCTCGCGCCGCGTCACGTCCGTGCGGATCCAGGCAGCCTCGCCACCGGCCTGTTCGATGCGGGCGGCCAGGGCCGCGAGACGCTCCGGACGGCGTGCCCCGAGGACGACCTTCGCGCCTCGCTCGGCCAGCAGAAGCGCGGTCGCCTCGCCGATGCCGCTGCTGGCGCCCGTGATCGCCACGACCTTGCCTTCGATTCCCGGCATGCTCGCCTGTCCTTCCAGAGTGCGGATTGCGGATTGCGGTGTGTGGAGTGTGGAGTGCGGAGCAGAGGGGGCGTCCGGGCAGGTCGGACCATGCCCTAGAGTGAAAGTGGAGGCTCCGCCACTTCGCCCAGGTTAAGTGGCGGAGCCTCCACTTAGCAACGGAGAAGGGAACGAGCCGCCGATGACCCGAGAGGCAGGGCGCCCGCTGAGGGCCGACGCGCAGCGCAACCGGGACAAGATCCTGGCCGCCGCGGTGCGCGTGTTCAGCGAGGAGGGGCTCGACGCCCACTTCGAGCGCATCGCCAGGGAAGCGGGCGTGGGAACGGGCACGCTCTACCGCAACTTCCCGACCCGAGAGGCGCTGATCGAGGCGGCGTACCGCAACGAAGTGGCCCGGCTGTGCGAGGCCGCCGCCGGCCTCCTGGCGACGATGCCGCCCGCCGAGGCCCTGCGGGTGTGGACTCGCCGCTTCATCGACTACGCCACCGCCAAATACGGCATGGCCGACGCCCTGCGAGCCGTCGTCGCCTCGGGCAGCAACCCCTACGCCGACAGTCACGAGATGATTCAGGGCGCCCTCAACTCCCTGATGGAGGCCGGTGCCGCCGCCGGAACGATCCGCTCCGACATCCGTCCGACCGACATGTTCGCCGCCCTCGCCGGAATCGCCCTCACCTCGGCCAAACCCGAGCAGCGCGAGCAGGCCGAACGCCTCCTCGACCTCACCCTGGACGGGCTGAAATCCGCGCCGCCCCAGCTGCCCGGACACTGACGACAGAACCCGGACGTCACCTCGGCCGGTGCCCGGGTGTGGTGGCGGAACGGGACCGCCCGGTCGCCGGCTCGGGTGAGGCGGCGACCGGGCGGTCGGGGTGTGTCGGGGTGGGTCGGGGTGGGTGGTGGGCCGCGCCTCGGGGTCAGGCAGCGGCCCGTTCGGGCTGCTCCGCCTGGCGGTCGGCGGGCTGTCCGGTGGCGGCGGGGGTGTTCTCCCGGGGGGCGGGGAGTGCTGCCATGATCGCGGCGGAGATCACGATGGTCGCTGCCCAGGCGAGCCCGTACCTGCCGACCGGGGTGTCGGAGAGCGGGCCGGCGAACCAGTCGCACTTGGTGAAGGCGAGCCCCAGCAGCAGGGCGAGCACCCAGGACACCATGGCCTGCCAGCAGAAGCCGCCCGTGTACCAGTAGCGGCTGTTCCTGCTGGTGTCCATGAGCCCGGCGGCGTCGTAGCGCACCGCGCGTGAGCGGCGCCGGAACATGTCCACCGCGTAGACGCCGATCCAGGCCGAGAAGGAGACGGCGAGCAGGATGAGGAAGGTGATGAAGGAGCCCAGGAAGCTCTTGGCGACCAGCATCAGCAGCAGGCCGCCGACCAGTGAGATCACGGCGTTGATGCTGACGGCCGTGGCGCGTGGCAGCTTGACGCCCATGGTCTGTGCGGTGAAGCCGGCCGAGTACATGGAGAGGCTGTTGATCAGCAGCATGCCCACGATCGCGGTCAGCAGGTAGGGCACGGCCAGCCAGGTCGGCAGCAGGTCGCCGAGGAAGGAGACCGGGTCGGCGGCCTGGGCCAGGCCGGGCGAGGCCACCGCCATCACGGCGCCCATGAGCACCATGGGCACCATCACCAGGCCGGCGCCGGAGACCGTCACGCCGACGATCTTCCTGCCGGAGGCGGCGTGCGGGAGGTAGCGGGCGAAGTCCGGGCCGGTGGGGACCCAGCTGATGCCGCCGGCGGCGATGGTCCCGATGCCGGCGATCATCATCGCGGTGGTGCCCGCGGGCTTGGCGAAGACCTCGCTCCAGTGCATGGTGGCGACCAGGTAGCCCAGTACCAGCACGCTGAAGACACCGAAGAGGTACGTCGACCAGGTGTTGCAGACGTTCAGCGCCTTACGTCCCATGCCGGAGACCAGGAAGGTGCAGGCGACGAAGGCGAAGAGCGTGATGACGATCAGCGCGGTGTTGGTCTTGACGCCGAAGAGCAGGTCGAGGACGGTCAGCACGGCGTAGGCGCCGGTGACGGCGTTGATCGTCTCCCAGCCGAACCGGGCGATCCAGAGCACGGCGCCGGGGAAGAGGTTGCCGCGCACCCCGAAGGTGGCCCGCGAGAGGGTCGCGCCCGGCGCCCCGCCCCACTTGCCGGAGACCGACAGCACGCCGACCAGGCCGAACGAGATGAGCGCGGCGCTCGCCGCGACGATCAGGACCTGCCAGAAGTTCAACTGGTTGAACACCACCAGGGCGGCGCCCATGGTGAGCAGCAGAACGCTGATGTTCGCGGCGACCCAGGTCGGGAAGAGCTCGCGGACTCTGCCCCCGCGCTCGTGGTCGGGGACGGGTTCGATGCCGCGGGTTTCTATCGCGCCGCCGGTCTCGGCGTTCGACGGGTTGTCCATGAGGGTGGCTCCGTGCGTGTGAAGCGGAGATAAATCGAACAAATAGGGCATTTATGGAACTCTTCGCGCGTAGCGCGGGAGTTGAGCCATCCTACTTTGTCCGCTTCGGTTCCAGGTCGGCCCGGTATCGGAGGGGAGGGCGCCACCCCCGCCCGCGCCCCCTCCGCAGACGCCGCAGACGCCGCAGACGCCGTGAACGCCTTGACCGCCTTGAACACCGGAAATGCCGCGAACGCCTCGAACGCCGCGAACGGCGGGCCCGGCCCACGGCCAGGCCCGACGCGCTCGCGGCGCCGCCGAGGAGGAGATCGCGACCGGGATGCGCCGCCGGCCCGGGAGCGCGCAGGCCCGACCAGGCGCCGCCTGATCCAGGCGCTCAGCGCGCACCCGGGGGGTCTCACCTGGCGAACAGCGAACTGCCGCTGACGACGCGGGTGGTGCCGTCGGCGAGGGTGACGGTGACCGTGTCGGGGACGGCGCGGTGTGACATGGTCCCGGGCCACCAGGCGGTCCAGCGGCCGTCCGCCACGGTGACCTGGAAGGTGCGTCCGGCGACCTGCATGGTGATCGCCTTCACACCGGCCCCCACGGAGCCCTGCGCGTAGTTGAACATGGCGTCCCCGTCACCGTGGGAGCCGCCCGTGTCGTACGTGACCGCATCGGCCGCCACGTTCTTCACCGGGTCGATCGCCTCCCACAGGCCGCTGGTCTCCGAGGCGACGTAGCAGAGCATGGTCTTGCCGCCGCGGTTGACGACCATGGAGGCGACCTTGCCCCGCAGGTCCGCGTTGGTGATCTTGACGGGTGCCCCGGCGCCCGGGCCGCCGGCCATCCGGTCCAGGCACCACTTCTCGGCGGTGGCGCCCGGGCCGGTCGAAGCGGCCAGCGGTGTCGGGACGCCGGTCCAGCTGGCCAGTTCCGCAGAGCTCAGCGGCCCGCTGACGCCGCCCCGCGAGGACTGCGCCACGGCCACGGCCACGGCCGTACCCACGACGAGCGCACCGGCGAGGGTGACGGTCAGCCGCCGCCGAAAGCGCGGCCTGGCGGGGGCCGGGGCCGGGGTGGGGGCCGTGGTGGGGGTGGAGGTGTCGAGGTCGATCTGGCGCATCAGGCGCTCCCGGTGTAGGGCGTGGCGTCCTGCGGGGAGGTCGCGCTCGGCCGGCACGGGCACCTGCCCGAGCAGTTCCGCGCGCTCGACCGGCTCCGGCCGCTGTCCGGCGTTCACTGGTGTACCTCCTTCGGGGACGGGGCCGCGCTCGCGGACCCACCCTGGATCTGGTTCCGGCCACGGCCGGGTTCCACTTTTTTCCGCTGCGCCCGGCGCTGGGCCGTCTCGGCGAGACGGTGCAGCCGGGTCCGGGCCCGGGACAGGCGTGAGCGTACGGTGCCCACCGGTACGCCCAGGGCCTCGGCGGCCTCCTGGTAGTCCAGGCCCGCCCACACGCACAGGGCCAGCACCTCGCGGTCCGGGCGGCGCAACCGCGCCAGCGACTGCTGCAGGGCCGCGATCCGCGCCGCGTCGTCGATCCGCCCGGCCACCTCCTGCGCGAAGTCGGGAACGTCCTCGCGGGCTGGCGGGAGCTGCGCCAGTACCTGCCAGTGCCGCCGGGCGGCCCGGCGCTGGTTGCTGACCAGCTTCGTGGCGATGCCCAGCAGCCAGGGCCGCAGCGACCCGCCCTCCGCCTCGACCCGGTCGTGCCGGCGCCAGGCCTCCAGGAACGTCAACGACATCACGTCCTCCGCCGTCGACCAGTCCCCGGTGAGCCGGAACACGTGGTTGTACACCGCGCGCGCATACGTGTCGAAGAGCTGCCCGAACGCGTCCCGGTCACCGGCCCGCACCCTCGCGCGCACTTCTCGATCTGAAGAGTCCACGCCCCCTATCTGGTGCCCCGCCCGCCCGGGTTCCTATGACCTGCGTCACGGCTCCGAGCTCGCACAGCTACGGCGAAGTGACAAGTAGCCCAGAGTGGCTACTGAAGTTGAATTCGTGATGTCGCTCGGATGGGTGAAGCAGTAGCGTTCGCCTGCCGTTGGAGGGTTGGTCCCGGTAGTCGTGTGCTGTGAGGTATGCACAGGGTGGCGGTTTGACCGACGCGGAGAGGGCCGCGCGGGAG